>DAOWIJ010000180.1 GCA_030640955.1 Fidelibacterota bacterium | reverse complement strand
CGGCCCAGCAACCTGGCCTGATTTCTGGTGCGCTGCTCATAGATAAGCTTGTGTATATCGTAGGGCCTGACACCGGCCTCCAGCAGGTCCACCGCCATGTGATGGGCTCGCGCGTCGGTGTTATCATATTTGAATGAACCCGTATCAGTAACCAGGGCGGCGTACAGGGCGTTAGCCATCTGCAGAGTCAGAGGCCGGGTGCGATAATCATTAAAATACTGCCATACCAGGGTGCCCGTGGATGGTGCGCTGTAATCCACCACCAGGTACTTGAAAGGGTTGCTCCCCCCCGAGCTGTCATAACCCGTCTGGGGATGATGATCGATGGAGGCCATGGAGATACCATGCCGGGCAACAGCCTGGCCGACACATCGCAATCGACGGAAATCGCCCACGTCGAACATAATTGCCAGGTCACACTTGGCCAGCCAGTCATCATGCTTGAGCGGATCATAGGTTTCAAGCCAGCCCTCAGGATCCAGAAAATGAAGTACGGCTGGAGCATTGGTGCAATTCAGGATGCGGCATTCCTTACCCAACGATTGCAGGTGCTCGTACATAGCCAGTTGGGAACCGAGACCGTCGCCATCGGGATTCTCATGTGTTGACAGGACGATCCGCTGCGCCTGCGAGATCGCAGCATCTAGCTGGGCCCAGGCCTCGACCAGTGATTGGCCGTCTGGCTGCTTTGGTTTATTTTCAGCCGCTTCCGTCATGATAATGCTAATGTCTCACGTTCCATTTAGACGTCAAAATCAGATTATAACCCTGTAGTCCTTTTAATAACAGCGCATTATACCTCATTAACGCCAATTATTGTTTTTTGCGTGAGGCCGAAGTTAAGAAGCCACTTAAACGCTTTCCAACGCCAAGTCTACTGGAAAAAAAGGGCGGTATGTAAATCTATCAACAATTAGCAGGTTAATGCTGCGTCAGTAATCGATGCCCGGCTTGGCCTTGATGCCGCGCTGGAAGGGGTGCTTTATCTCGCGCATTTCGGTTACCAGGTCGGCTTGCTCCACCAGGAAATCGGGGGCCCTGCGACCTGTAACAACCAGGTGGACATTAGCCGGGCGGGCGGCCAGTATACGCCGCAAGTCCTTTTCAGCGATTAATTCCGTATCGCAAGCCACGTTCAGTTCGTCAGCGATGACCAGATCATAACTGCCGGACTGCAATTTTTCAGTCAACAGATCGAGCGCTTCCTTGGCGGCGGCTCGGTGGACCTCCTCCGGCTGATCGTCGTCCTCTATTTTATAGAATCCCGCGCCCATGCGATGCAGTTCAAATTGGTCTCCAAATCTGGCGATTGAATTCGTCTCACCGTACTTCCAGGTCCCCTTGATGAACTGCACCAGGCAGACGCGCCAATCGTACCCCAGGGCACGCAGCGCCGTACCCAGGGCGGCAGTGGTCTTGCCCTTCCCCTGGCCGGTATAAACGATGAGCAAGCCTTCTCTATTTTGGGGAATACTCATTTTCTATCGCCCCCAGACATGGATTGCGAAAGGCAGACAATTAAATCAGAACAGGCTGGCTGCCGCGGAAACGCCGCTTTGTACCAGTGTAAAGGGCATAATGCCTAATCCCAGGGCAACCAGTACCAGTAGAACCAGGGCCGGTACGGTGATAGGTGGCAGCGTTACCCGCCTGTCATCTTCCGGTTCGCGCATATACATGGCAACCACGGGGCGCAGGTAATAATAGACCGATATCAGGCTGTTGATTACCGCTATGATTACCAACCAGATATAGCCTGCTTCGACGGCCGAATTGAATACAAAGAACTTGGCGGTGAATCCTGCCGTGGGCGGGAATCCAGCCAGGGATAGCAGGGCCAGGGCGAACGCCGCCGCAATGAAGGGATTCTTTTGGGCCAGCCCCCGATAACTGGATACTTCCAGGCCGTCCTCCTGTTCCCGCTCAACCAGAGCCACCAAGCCGAAGGCAACCAGGGTAGTCACACTGTAAATGGCCAGATAGAAAAGCAGCCCAAAGGCGCCGTCACTGGTGCCTACCAGGATCCCGATGGCCAGATAGCCGGCATGGGCTACACCGGAAAAGGCCAGCATCCGCTTCAGATTGTCTTGCACCAGGGCAGTAACATTGCCGACCGTCATCGTGAGGACCGACAACAACCACATAACCCCCCACCAGTGCCTGGTAGTAACCGCGAACACGACGATGACAAGTTTGAGCAGGGCGGCGAAGGCGGCTACTTTCGGGCCTGTGCTCAGGAACGCGGTGATGGCCGTTGGCGCACCCTGGTAGACATCCGGGGCGTACATATGAAAGGGCGCCAGGGCGACCTTGAAGGCAAAGCCGATGAGCAGCAGCGCGAAACCGGCTAAAGTCAATCCCCGTGACAGCTCCTGTCCATTGACTATGGCCTGCTGTATTATGTCGTAATTGGTAGACCCGATGCTGCCATAGATCAAGGCAATACCGAACAGGAAAAAACCGGTGGAGAAGGCGCCCAAAAGCAGGTATTTTATACTCGCCTCATTGGAAGAGATACGGTTTCGGTAAAAGCCCGCCAGGATGTATAAGGGTACTGAGAGCAGCTCCAACCCGAGAAAGGTCATTGTCAGGTCATGAGCCTTGGCCATCAGCATCATACCCACAGCGGCAAACAGTATGAGGGCGTAGTACTCGCCCCGCTCTTCCAGCGTTCGACGGAGATAAGGCGCACTGAACAGGAACGTGCACATTACCAGCGCGATGGTGATGACATCGATGAAGCGGGTAAACGTACTGAGTGCAATCATGTTGCCGTAGTAATTACCGCTTAGTGGTGTTCCCAGTACCGATGCCAGTGAGAGTCCCATCCCCGCCAGTGCCACCCAGATGAATGAATTGCGGGGCGGAGTAGAGAGCACCTCCAGCATCAGCAACAGCAGGGCGGTCGCTAAGATAATCAGTTCGGGCAGGGTGCTATTTATATCCAGCCAGGTCATGAAGATCAGTCCTTTGGATGGGGTACAACCATTACCGGATAAGGGCAATTATGAACAATATACTCAGCCACGGACCCCAGCAGGTATTCTTTCAGGCTGTGCTTGCCATTCGTCCCCATTACAACGAGAATGTCTGCCGAGCCGGTTTTTTCATGGATTTCCTTGGTAGCCTTGATGATTCCTTCCCCGGGCTTGCCTTCACGCAGCAGATATTCTACTTTAAGATCATCTACTCCGACGGCCGTTACGGCCTCGGCCATACGCGCCTTGGCGGCAATGGCGATCTCTCTGAAGCGCTCCTGCATCTCCTCTACGGAGACCCGTAACATGACCATTTCGTCCTTGTCCATAAACTCTTCATGTACATTCAGGACGGTGAGACGGGCATTATTGCCGGCTGCCAGCAGCACCGCCAGCCTTAAGGCCTCATCGGAACGGGGACTGAGGTCTGTTGCGCAAATGATATCCGTAAACATAGTAATCACCTAAGGAATACGAACGTTACTAGTATGAAAATCGGCACTAAAATCACAATCGACCAGACCATGAAGCCAAAGAAGCTGGGCATCTTGATTTTGTTCTCCTCTGCGATAGCCCGAACCATGAAGTTAGGCGCATTGCCGATATAGGTGTTGGCGCCCATGAACACCGCTCCAATGGAAATCGCCGTTAGCAGGGAAGCGAACGTTTCCAGCTGGGGCAACAACTCGCCTCCATCACCGCCGCCCAGATACGCACTGACCTGTGCCTCCGTGAGGTGCAGTTTGCCAAGGGCCGTGTTAAAAAACGTGAGGTACGTGGGGGCGTTGTCCAGGAAACTGCTCAGTATGCCCGTGGCCCAGAAATAGTGCCAGGGGTGCTCCACATTGTTGATAAGCATACCCATGGCGCCCTCCGAACCGGCCCTGAGTATGGCCAGCGCGGGTATGATGGTTATAAAGATTCCTGCGAACAGGTACGCTACCTCAAGAATGGGCTCCCAGGTAAAGCCGTTGGCTTCGCGGAGCTCCTGACTGGTAGTCTTCAACGAAAGCCACAACATCACGATAATACCGATATTCCTGATGATATCCTGCAGCGGGACGTGTACACCCAGAATATTTACCTCAGCCAGATGGAGCGTACCGCTCATCAGCACGAGCACCAATATGCCGCCCAGGAAGATTATATTATGCAGGCCCTCTATCCTGATGGGATCATCCGATACCGGTTCCGGGTGCGGCACGCCGTCGCGCCTCATTAAATAGTTATCCAGTATAAAAAAGAGCGTCAGCAGAATAGTGACCATAAAAAACATCTGGGGCGCCAGGCTCAGTGTCCAGAAGAAAGGCACACCGTGTATAAAGCCCAGCAGCAAGGGCGGATCACCCAGCGGAGTCAGGGAGCCGCCGATATTGGCTACCAGAAATATGAAGAAGATGATGATGTGCTGTTTACTATGGCGCCAGGCATTGGCCCGAATTAGCGGCCTGATCATCAGCATAGCCGCGCCGGTGGTGCCAATCCAACTGGCCAGCAGCGTACCGATGACGAGCAGGACCGTATTGGACAGGGGGGTTCCTGCCAGATGGCCCCGAATGACAATCCCGCCGCCAATGGTGAACAACCCCCACAGCACTATGATGAAGGGAATATAATCAACGAGAATTATATGGTTGATCTCATACATGGCCTCGCCGCGGAAGACTACGAGGAACGGTACAGCGAAAATGATCGCCCAGGCGGCTGACACCTTGCCGAAATGATGGTGCCAGAAAGTCGGGGCGAACAGCGGGAAAAGGGCGATTGACAGCAGAATGCCCACAAAGGGAACGGCACTCCACAACGGCAGTAATTTACCCAGACTCTCCCCGCCATTGCCGACACCGCTTGATGCCAGGGCCAGCCCCGGCAAGGCCAGGATCGCTACGCCGATTGCTGTCTTATTAAACAATCTGAATCCCCGTTAATTTAATGATCTTTTACCCACTCCAACTCTTGATCTGCGATTAGCCGCTCCGCCTTTAATTGTTCCGCTGACTCCGGCAGCAAGGTTTCCTGATAGGTATGCACCAGATTATCCACCGCCGGTTCAATCCGGTTCAGGAATGGTTTCGGGTAAACTCCCAGCAATATGATCAGGGCCAACACCGGCAGAACGATAGACCATTCTCTTGAGGTCAGATCAAGAAGCTGTTCGGGGTCGCTGCCAGTACCTGATGATACCACTTTACCAGGTTCGCCAAAGAATACGCGGTGCACCAGCCATAACAGGTAAACAGCCGACAGAACCACACCGAGCACCGCAATTATGGCCCCTGCAGGCTGGGTCTGGAAGCTGCCAACGATAATCAGAAACTCGCCGACAAAACCGTTAAGTCCAGGCAGGCCAATACTTGACAGAGTTACCACTATGAACACCACCGCGAAGCCCGGCATTACCGATGCCAGACCTCCATAGGCGGCTATCTCGCGAGTATGCGTTCTCTGGTAAATGAAACCGACCAACAAGAATAACGCCCCTGTTGACAGCCCGTGATTTACCATCTGCAGGACGCTGCCACTCACCGATTGCAGCGACAGGGCGAACATCCCCAGCATCACAAACCCAAGGTGACTGACACTCGAATAGGCAACTAACTTTTTCATGTCAGTCTGAACCATGGCAACCAGAGCGCCATAGATAATACCGATTACCGCCAATGCCACTACCAGCGGCGTAAATAGAGTGGTGGCCCCGGGAAACATCGGTATGCAGAATCTCAGGAAACCGTACCCGCCCAACTTGAGCAGAACACCCGCCAGTATGACCGAGCCGGGCGTAGGCGCTTCCACATGGGCATCCGGCAGCCAGGTGTGAAAAGGAAACAGCGGTACCTTGATAGCAAAGCTCAAAGCGAAGGCCAGGAACATCCAGATTTGTGCGCGGGCGCCCAGGTCCACGGTTAATAATTTCAGGTAATCCGTTGTGTACTGGCCGAGCGCCAGGTAGCCTTCCCGGTAAATGGCCAGAATGGCCACCAGCATAAGCAGACTGCCAAACATGGTAAACAGCACGAATTTGATTGCCGCGTACAACCTGCGCTCCCCACCCCAGATACCGATTATCAGGTACATGGGGATCAGCATGGCTTCCCAGAAGATGTAAAAGAGAAACAGATCCAGGGCTGCAAAAACCCCCAGCATACCGGTCTCCAGGAGGAGCATGGCAATCATAAATCCCTTTACTCTCTTCTTTATGGAATCAAATGCGGAGAGGATTGTAACCGGCGCAATAAAGGTTGTGAGCATTACCAGTAACAGGCTGATGCCGTCAATGCCCACATGATAACTGATGCCATAGCCGGGGATCCAGGCTACCTTTTCGATGAATTGAAACGCTGCGTTGGCCCGAAAGCCGCTAAACAGAAAATAGGAAAGTGCGAACGTGACCAGTGATGCGACCAGGGCCACCCGCTTGATGGCGCCGCTCCGCTGGGCCGGCAACATAAGGATCAGCCCGGCCCCGATAGCAGGCACAAATATGACCAGTGATAATAAATGTTGATTAAGCCAGTACATCAGCTCGCATAAATAATTGCCATTATAACGATTACTCCACCCAAAATAAAGGCGGCATAGTGCTGGATTAGACCGCTCTGCAGTTGGCGGATCAGACGACTTCCGCTGCCAATTAAAGCGGCGCTCCCGTTGACCAGACCATCTATCACGCGGTCATCGAACCACGTCCAGAGAACCTGTGAAAAGGCCACCAGCGGTCGTACAACAGCGGCGCCATAAAACTCGTCAACATAATATTTGTTGAAGGACAGCTTATATAATCCGGGTAGTTTGTCGCGCAGCTCATCAGCCATACGGGGCTGCAATATGTAGACCTTGTAGGCATAGTAAATGCCACCCAGAGCGGCAACTGTGCTGATGAACATCGCCAATAATTCCATGAAATGGCTGGCCTCATGCCCCCCGGCCAGGCCCCAGGGCGATATAGCCACAACCGGCTCAAGCAGGTGATGGAAATGGTTCATGCCGCCCAGGACTTCCGGTACACCTACGTAACCACCGAGGATAGAAAGGAAGGCCAGAAGGATCAGGGGCAGTGTCATTACCGATGGTGATTCATGGGGATGAAGCTGGTTGCTCCAGCGCGGCTGGCCATAAAATGTGCGGAATAGCAACCGGAACATGTAGAAGGCCGTCATACCGGCGGTGATAACGCCCACCAGCCAGATCCAGCTGAAACCCTCGTATCTCACGAAAGCGCCCCACAGGATTTCGTCCTTGCTGAAAAACCCGGACAGGCCCGGCACACCCGTAATAGCAAGGACTCCAACCAGCATGGTGAGGTGGGTACTGGGCATGTGTTTCTTCAGGCCGCCCATGTTATCTATATTCTGTTCACCGCCCAGGCCATGAATAACCGATCCCGCTCCCAGAAACAGCAAACCTTTGAAGAAAGCGTGGGTCATCAGATGAAAAATACCCGCGCTGAAGGCTCCGACTCCCACTGCGGTGAACATATAGCCCAACTGACTGATAGTGGAATAGGCCAGCACCTTCTTAATATCCTTCTGGGTGATCGCCATGCTGGCCGCCAGAAAGGCCGTCAAAATACCGATGGTTGCTATCGTATTCATGGTGGCGGGCGCCAGCGTAAACAGCACTGAATTCCTGGCGATGAGATATACTCCGGCCGTGACCATGGTGGCGGCATGGATCAGCGCCGAGACCGGAGTGGGTCCTGCCATGGCATCAGGTAGCCAAATATGCAACGGTATCTGCGCCGATTTTCCCGTGGCGCCCAGGAAGAGCAACAAGGTAACGGCAGTAAAGAAAGCCCGGCCCGCCAGAGCAAAGGGGGCTGCGTTGGCCAGCTGCTGAATATTCAGTGTTCCGAACTGATGATAGAGCAGTACCATGGCGATTATGAATCCTGCATCACCAACACGGTTGACGATAAAGGCCTTCATTCCGGCCCGGGCCTTCGATTCGTCTTGAAACCAGAACCCGATGAGCAGATAGGAACATAGCCCGACACCTTCCCAGCCCAGGAACAGCAGGGCCAGGTTGTCAGCCAGAACCAGGTTCAGCATCATGAAGATAAACAGGTTCATAAAGGCAAAATAGCGTCTGACTCCCGGATCGCCGCGCATATAGCCTATGGAATAAATGTGGATCAGCAGACCGACGCCGGTCACTACCAGGGCCATCACCGCCGCCAGCGCATCGAACCAGTATCCGGCCTGGATCTGGAGATCACCAGCCTCAATCCAGGTGAATAGAGTCTGCACAAAGTGGGGATTTTTACCAGGCCTGGTCATGAGCCCCATGGTGAGTTGCGCGCTGATTAAGAAAGAGCCCAGTACCGTCCCGGATGCTACCATACCGCTTTGCCGCTCGGTAAGAAACCTGCCCAACAGACCGTTGATTAAAAAGCCGATGAGCGGTAAGAGTGTGATCAGGTAGATTGGAGCAGTCATCAGTTCTTCAGGTTGTGTATCTCGGTGATGTCGGAAGTCTGCAGGTTTCTAAACAGTGAAATAATGATAGCCAACCCCACGGCCACTTCGGCGGCAGCGAGGGTCATGGTGAAGAAAACAAACACCTGGCCGTGCACATTGCCGTGGTAATTGGAAAAAGCCACAAAAGCCAGGTTAACGGCATTAAGCATGATCTCGATGCTCATGAAGACGATGATGGCATTGCGCCGGAATAAGACTCCCAGCACTCCAATGGAGAACAGCAGGCTGGCTATCGCAATAATATGATGAAGCGGCACTACCACGGTCAGATTTTCCTCTTTGCCAGGAAGACCGTGCCAATCAGCGCCACCGTTAAAAGCAGAGCAGCTACCTCGAAGGGCAGCAGATAACTGGTAAACAGGGCCTGACCTACCCGTTCGACGTTGCCAATGTCCGCCTCGTGACCGGCAGGGACCGAAGTGATTAATCTGACCGCCCCGGGGACTATCCCCAACAATAGTCCCAAAAATAAGACCACCAATATGGCGAACCACCAGCGATCCAGGTGGACCAATCCCCGACGCGGCTTGTCAGGTTTCACATCGAGCAGCATTACCACGAACAGGAACAGCACCATGATGGCGCCGGCATAAACCAGGACTTGAAGCGCCCCGATAAAATAGGCTTCCAATAAGAAATATATCCCCGCCAGATTCGCAAAGCCAAAGACCAAAGCAACAACACTGTACATGGGATTGCGGTTCAATACTACAAACAGTGCTGATCCAATCAGCAGGGCCGCGAAAAGATAGAACAGCGCCGTCGTCATAACTGTTGGGCTACTTTCACCGGTTGACCGGCGTTTTGTCGAGTATAGATAGAACCCTGGCTGGTCACTTCGTATACTTCCAGCAATCCATCCATATCAATCACCAGACTGTCACGTGTGTAATTGGCAAAGTCATATACTTCCGTCAGCTCGATGGCATCTTTGGGGCAGGCCAGCTCACAGAATCCGCAGTAGATACACCTGAGCAGGTTGATCTCAAACTTGATGGGGTAGCGTTCTTCACCATCGTCCCACGGGGCGGCTGAAGGTTCGATGGTAATGCAGTTAGATGGACATGCGGTGGCACACATTTCACAGGCCACGCACTTGATGCGGCCATCGGCGTGTTTGTTCAGGCGGTGGAGACCACGATAACCGGGCGCGGGCACGTGTTTGTGCTCCGGGTAGAGAATGGTATCCTTGCGTACGAAAATGCGGGTCAGGGTGATGGCTAACCCTTTCAGGATAGCAGGCAGATAGAAGCGATCCCAGAATTTGGGCTCGTATGTTTTTACTACTACTGCCATCCTTATCCTTTCACCGCCAGCACCAGGCCTGTAAGAAACACGTTCAGCAGGGCCAGCGGCAGCAGGAATTTCCAGCCCAGCCGCATTAACTGATCATACCTGAAGCGGGGCAGTGTCCAGCGCACCAGGATGTAGAGGAATAGAAAGAAGGCCGTCTTGCCAAGAAACGACGCGACCGACAGAAGCACTCCCCATCCTCCGAGGGCAGCCTCATCGATAAACGGAACATCCCATCCGCCAAAAAAGAGGCATACCATAAAGGCGGCGGCTGTTATCATGTTAGCGTATTCCGACAGGAAGAACATGGCGAACTTGAAGGCTGAATACTCAGTATGATAGCCCCCCACCAGTTCCTGCTCCGCCTCCGTGAGATCAAACGGCAGACGATTGGTCTCGGCATAAATGGTTATGAGAAAGATAAACGCGGCTATTGGCTGCTTCCATATATTCCAGCCTGTTTCCTGTTGATAGGCAATGATCTGGTTCAAGGTCAACCCACCGCTGATCATGATTACACCGATAATCGCCAGTCCCATGGCCAGTTCGTAGCTGATCAGTTGTGCCGATGATCTTAGTCCACCCAATTGGGGATATTTGCTGCCCGCACTCCAGCCGGCCAGCACCAGGCCGTAGACGCCAATCGAAGTGAGCGCCAGGATATAAAGCAAACCGATGTTTATATCAGCCACTTGCAGTTTTACTACCCGTCCGGCAATTTCCATGGGTGCGCCAAAGGGGATTACCGCGAAGGTCATCAGCGCCGGGATCATGACTGCCAATGGCGCGAGCAAGAACAGCGGCCGATTGGCCTGTCCAGGGATCACATCCTCCTTTGAGAAAAACTTCAGACCATCGGCTATCGGTTGAAGCATGCCGCCAAAACCCACCCGGTTGGGTCCAAGCCGGTACTGTATGAAACCGGCCACGCGCCGCTCGGCCAGGGTCATGATCATAATACCTACCAGAGTCCCGGCAAAGACCACCAGGACCTTGATAATTATCGCCAGCAGTTCAAACATGTCGATCATTTAATTCCCTGCACAAATTGGCCTTTCTTACCCAGCTTAAACCTGGTGATCCGGCTGTATGCCGCAATGGTCTGGCTGATCTTCCAGGTCACGTCACCGGCGCAAGTGTAGAGACTGGCCTGGCCCGTGAGCAGCTGACCAAGTTCGGCCACAACCTGCCAATCGGGTTTGGCCTCGCCGGTTAACTGCAAGGCGGGCTCCAGCCACTGGACCAGTCCCCGGTCGTTGGTGATTGTGCCCTCCCGCTGAAACGGCCCTGCCACCGGAAGAATCAAGTTGGCCCGTTCGGTAAATTTATTCATATTACTGGCCAGAATCACCGTGAAGGGCGAGGCTTTGAGTAGCTTTTCCACATCCCCATCAATAGCCGTCCTGCCATCACCGTCTAAAGCCAGCAATACCCCCACATCACCGCGAAAAAGGGTCTGTGGCTTGACGGTCAGTTTCCTGGTCATATCCTCCGTACCTCGCCGGTTGCCGCCTTTATCACCACTGATTCTGAATCCAGCCGGAAAGGTCTGGTCATCCCCGTTTTGGATCGGCAACAGCGCCAGGCTCTTTTTCTCAACAACGGTATCCACGAGGTTAGCCAGGAGGAAATTTGTCTCATTAGGATAGACCGGTGATGCCAGCGCCCTGAGATTGGCCCCGCCTCCGGTTGCCACTACCTGGTCCTTAATTACCTGGTAGGCTTCCTCCCAACTGACCTCTTTCCAGCTATCCTCAACTTTTAGCAGAGGCGAGGTTATGGTCGCTTCAACATACTTATTGTGCGCATACCGCCCGTAATCGCAAATAAAATGACCATTGGCCTGTTCATTGACCCGGCTGATAATCCGGTGAATCTTGTTGTTGGCGGCATCAACGGTAATGTTGCATCCAGCAGTGCACTCGGTGCAGACCGAAGGGGTTTGCGACAAATGCCAGAATCGCGTGGTATGAATATAATCTTTGAGCAGCAGCGCGCCAACGGGACAGATATCAGCCACATTGCCGGCCAGAGGATTATCTAGTGGCACGCTATCGAAAACCGCGATCTTGTTGTTATATCCGCGGTTCTGAACGTACAATTCTCCAGTGCCCGCAATTTCCCGCGTAAAACGGACACAACGCGTACACATGATGCAACGGTTATGGTTAATAACGACGCCGGACCCGAGGTCTTCGTTGGCCCGTACCCGCTTATCCTCGATAAATCGGCTGTGAGCGTTGCCGTGCTGGAAGGAGTAGTCCTGCAGGAAGCACTCGCCAGCCTGATCGCATACGGGGCAATCGAGGGGATGATTAAGCAACAGGAATTCCAGAACCAGCTTCCGTGCGGCAACAACTTTTTCAGACTGGGTATGCACCACCATGTCGAATTTGCCATCCACTTTTTTCTCTGGCGGCAATTCACTGACCGGTACGGAACAGGAGGTCTGCAACCGGGGCATGCCTTCTATTTCCACCAGGCACATACGACAGCTACCAGTAACCGACAGGGCCGGATGATAGCAGTAATGGGGAATTTCCAGTCCCGCGGCGAGTGCAACAGCCAGCAGCTTGTCACCAGCCTGCACCTCCAATTCCCGATCATCTATCTTGATCAGAGGCATCAGCCTGTCACCTTTTCAGTCAGGTAGGACTCAAATTCCGGTCGAAATTTTTCGACCATGGCCCTTACCGGCCATGAGACTGCCTCTCCAAATGGGCAGATAGTCTTGCCAAAACTGCCGTATGATAAATCAATCAGCCCGCCGATATTATCAGTGACATCAAGCATCAGGTCGATATCTTCCTGGCGGCCCTGCCCTTTGGTAAATCTATCAAGAATTTTGATCAGCCAGGTCGTTCCCTCCCGGCAGGGAGTGCACTGACCGCACGATTCATGGGCATAGAAGCGGGCCAGATTATAGCAGGCCTGTACCATATCAGTGGTTTCATCCATGACGATGATTCCTGCCGAGCCGAACATGCTGCCTGCAGCCTGAACACTGGGGAAATCCATTTTAAGGCCATCGATCTCGTTGGCTTTCAACACGGGAGAGCTGCTGCCGCCCGGGATTACCGCTTTCAGCTTGTTGTCGTCACGAATCCCACCGGCCCAGTCATAAATAATTGTCGTCAGTTCAGTGCCGCAAGGTCCTTCATAAACGCCGGGCTTCTTTACATGGCCGGATACGCAGTAAAGCTTTGGGCCCGGGCTTTCAGGATTGGCCCCGATGCCACGGAACCACTGGCCACCATTGGCAATGATATGCGGCACGTTTGCCAGGGTCTCAACATTATTTACCACGGTTGGACACCCCAGGTAGCCTTCGATGGCCGGGAAAGGCGGCTTGATGCGCGGCCAACCCCGCTTGCCCTCCAGAGATTCAATCAGGCCGGTCTCTTCACCACAGATATAGGCCCCGGCGCCCCGGTGCACGATAATATCCAGATTATATTTACTGTTGAAAATGCCTTTACCCAGGATCTTGTTGTTGTAGCATTCGTCAAGGGCTGTTTCCAGTACCCGCGCTTCCTTGACAAACTCACCCCGGATATAGATAAAGGCCAGGTGGCAATCAATGGCCTTGGCGGCAATGATCATCCCCTCGATGACCTGGTGGGGATTGTGGTTGATCAGCAACCGGTCCTTGAAGGTGCCCGGCTCGCCTTCATCGGCATTATTGATCAAGTACTTCGGCTTCTTGGAGTTTTGAGGAATGAAGCTCCACTTCACGCCCGCGGGAAATCCGGCCCCGCCCCGCCCCTGAAGACCCGATTCCTTCACGGTCTGTATAATTTGACTCCTATCCATATCCCGGACAGCTGAGCGCGCGGCCTTATAGCCTTCATTGGAGAGATAGTAAGCCAGTGTGGCTGAACCCGGTTGACCCAGGTGCTTGGTCAGTATAGGCTCGTACCCGGTCATTTCAGCTTGGCCAGAATTCGGTCTACTTTGCCCAATGTCAGCTTCTCGTGGTAATCATCGTTTATCCGGAGTACCGGAGCGGTGCCACAGGACCCAAGACATTCCACTTTCAGCAAGGTGAATTTGCCATCGGGCGTCGTTTCTCCCACTTTGATGTGCAGCTTTTCCTGGAGGTGGTCTGTTAGTTGATCGGCGCCATTCAGGCTGCAGGCCAGTGTGGAGCAGGTTTGAAGGAGATATTTCCCAGTGGGTCTGGTGCGGAACATGGTGTAAAATGATACTGTGTCCATCAGGTCGGCCGGCGCGAGCTCCAGCATGTGGGCCAACGCCTCGATGGTCTCCCGTGTAAGGTAGCCTTCCTGCTCCTGGGCCAGGTGTAACGCCGGGAGAGCTACCGAACGCTTATCGGGGTAGCTTTGCAGCAGCGCCTTAAAACGCTTCTTCCGGTCCGTAGTGAAGGAAAAACTCACCGGTCCAGTTCCCCGGCAATGATGTTCAGACTGCCCAGTACAGCCACAGTATCTGAAACGCTCTGTCCCGGCATAATCTCGTGAAACACGGAAAAGTTGATCAGCGAGGGAGTCCGGGTGCGCACCCGGTAGGGCGTTCGATTACCATCACTGACTATGTAATAGCCCAGTTCGCCGTTCGGACTTTCGGTCGGCACGTAAGCCTCACCAACAACCGGTGTAAAACCACGGTTCTCCATGGTGATCTCGAAATGGTGGATCAAGGCTTCGATAGAGTTGAAAATCTCATCGCGCGGTGGAAGGATATATTTACTGTCGGCATCTATATTGATCGGGCCATCGGGTAGCTTATCTAGAGCTTGCCTGACGATCTTGAGGCTCTCCCACATTTCGTACAGGCGTACATTGAAGCGGTCGTACACATCGCCATTAGCCCCGACAATAACATCGAAGTCAAAATCCTCATAGGAAGAATAGGGCTCTTTCACCCGCAGATCATAACTGATACCAGTGGCCCTTGCAATGGGTCCTGTCAGACCGTATGAAATAGCCTGATCCTGACTGATAACTCCAATATGCCGGGTGCGATCGAGCCAGATCCGGTTATGGCTCAGCAGCCCATCAATCTGTTCCAACGCGGTAGGAATATCGTCAAGCACGCGCCTTGTGGCCGCGACAAAATCCTCGGGAACATCCCGCATAAGGCCCCCCACCCGGGTGTAACTGGTAGTCAGCCGTGAGCCGCAGACCATCTCAAACAAATCGTAGATTTTTTCCCGCATGCGCCAATTGTACAGGAACACCGTGAAGGCGCCGATATCCACGGCCTGCATCCCCATGGAACACATGTGATCAGCGATGCGCGACAGTTCGCACATGATCACCCGGATATATTGGGCCCGTTTCGGCACCTCGATATCCAGAAGCTTTTCGGCCGCCAACGCGTAGGCCACATTATTGCACATGGGGGACAGATAGTTCATGCGGTCCGTTATGGTGATATACTGGTTATAATCCAGGTGTTCACCAAGTTTCTCAAATCCGGAGTGGAGATATCCGATTTCGGGGCTGGCCTTGGTCACAATTTCCCCGTCCAGTTCCATGTGAATGTGCAGAGTACCGTGAGTGGCCGGATGGGAGGGGCCAAAATTAATGGCCACATTTTCGGTGCTGAGCTGTTTGGCCACCAGGCTCATTCGAAGCTGCGCTCCTCAACCCACTTGCTGCCAATGGAACGCTTAACAACCTTGAAATCGTCCCTTTCGCCAAGGCCCTGCAGGGGATAATCCTTGCGCAGGGGATGATATTGAAAGGAGTCCGGGTTTAATATTTTCCGTAGATCGGGATGGCCGTCAAACTTGATGCCGAACAGATCGAAAACCTCCCGTTCCTGCCAATCGGCAGTGCGCCAGAGGGCGGTCACCGAGGGCAATAGCGGGTCCTCTTCATCGATCCAGGCGTGCACGACGATGCGCTTCGAATCGTGCTGATTAAGGAGATGGTAGACTACGGAATACCTGGCGTGTCCACCCTTTTTCAGGTGATCAACGGCAGTAATATCGGCCAGAAAATTGTACGCGAAACGAGGGTCGGTCTTCAGCATTCTCAGCAGTTCAAGTATTTTAGTTCCTCTGATATGGATTGTGCTGACATCATCGGACTCATCAACCTCGATGAAGGCCTCACCAAATTTCATCTCGAGAAATTGCGCCAACCGATCAGCCATGCCCGTTACTGCCCGCTGGATTCATTTAACTTGTAGTGATACATGGAATCCTGCTCTATAATTTTCTGCAGCTGGATCAGCCCATCCATAATTGCTTCCGGCCTGGGTGGGCATCCCGGTAAATACACGTCAACCGGTAAAAACTGGTCAATGCCCTGAATGACGCTGTAAGTATTGAAAACACCCCCGCTGGAAGCGCAGGCGCCCATCGATATAATCCACTTGGGCTCCGGCATCTGTTCGTATATCCTGGTAAGTACGGGCATCATCTTGATGCTGATTCTGCCGGCGACCAGCAGCAGATCGGACTGACGGGGCGAGAAACGGATCGCCTCAGCGCCAAAGCGGGCCAAATCATGCCGGGAAGCCAGGACCGACATGAATTCGATACCGCAGCAGGCCGTGCCGAAGGGCATGGGCCACAACGAATTTTTCCTGGCCCAGTTAACCAGACTGTCAAGGGTAGTGGTTAGCCATTCTCCCTGACCCATCCGTCCTATTCCCATTCGAAGACCCCTTTCCGCCAGACGTAAATGTAGCCGATCAGCAGAATAAACAGGAAGAATAGCATCTCGAAAAAGATGAACGGACCGGTCTTGATGAAGTCTTTGAATACAACCGCCCAAGGATAGAGAAAGACTACTTCAATATCAAATATGACAAACACCAGACCGACGATAAAATAGCGGACATTAAGACGCGTATGCGGACTGGATTTGGCTTCAATTCCGGATTCGTAGGCCTCGGATTTGATTTTACCCTTTATCTTCGGACCGAAAAAATGGGTGGCTATCAAAGCACCTACCGCAAAGCCCGCGGCTAGCAGGAAAACAATCATCACTGGGAGGTAATCGCTAATCATGATACCAGAAGGCTTTGATCAATTCCATGGTTATTGCCGGCTTCTCCTGTCGAGACGTTCCTGTCGCCGTCGTTGGGCCTCCTCAAAACGACGTTTCTCATCCATAGATTCAGGCAGTACCTGCGGGACTTTTACCGGTCGGCCATTATCATCCAGCGCCACAAAGGTAAGGTACGCCGAGCTGGTATGCCGCCGGGCTCCCGTCAGGGGATTTTCCGCTTCAACCCGGACCCCCACCTCCATCGAGGTGTGGTCAGCATAATTGACGGAGGCTTTCAAGTTCATGTGCTCACCAATCTTCACCGGATTGAGAAAACTGAGGTTGTCCACGGCGGCCGTTACCACCGCATGGCGGCAGTGTCGCATGGCGGCCATAGCCGCGCACAAGTCGGTGAGATGCATGACATGCCCGCCCAATACATTTCCCAGTGTGTTGGCCTGGTGCGGCAGGACCAATTCATTCGTTTCAACCTTCGACACTGAGACGGGAAGAGTCTCCTGAGTGGGCTTTCCCATTTCATGAGCATCTGCCATGTGGCGCCCGCCTCAACCGTTATAAACCGGGACTGAAGATCCGCAACGAAGACCTGATCAGCTCCAGGAGCGGTGACCAATAGACCCCTAAAAGCAGTACGGGGACCATAAGCGCCAGTACGGTAGCCGTCATTGCCGGATGGTCTGAAACGGTTTTATCGACCGGCTCACCATCCATAAACATGACCTTCAGAATCCGCATATAGTAATACAGCGAAACCACCGAATTCAGAACCCCCACTACGGCCAGCCACCAGAATTGCTTGGCGGCGATCAATACCGCAAATAAATACACTTTGCCAATAAAACCGGCCGTGGGTGGCAGGCCGGTCAGCCCGAACAGGAAAATACCCATAGGCACGGCGATCAGCGGTATCTTGAAACCCAGGCCCTTCCAGTCGTCGATATCATCATAACCGAACTGGTTGTGCACCACGATTGCCACCACGAAGGCGCCCAGGTTCATAAACAGGTAAACCGCCAGGTAGAACATGATGGCCTGTAGAGCCTGTGCATTCATCAACGTGACCGCCATTAACATATAGCCGGCGTGGGCCACGCTGGAATAGGCCAGCATACGTTTTACGCTATCCTGCTGGATCGCCAATACGTTCCCTATGGTCATGGTCAAGGCCGCAAATACGGCGATCAGCACTCCAAAAGGCAATCCGGTTAAAGGCACCCATTCTTCCCAGGGGATGGAGGGGTCCGCACCAAAAGTGATCCCCAACACCCGCAGGAGCAGGGCGAATCCCGCGGCTTTGGGAGCCACCGACAAATAGGCCGTGATAGTGGTGGGCGCGCCCTGGTACACGTCAGGCGTCCAGAAGTGGAACGGGACCATGGAAATCTTGTAGCCAAAACCCACCAGGATCATTACCAGGGCAACCAGGGCCATCAGTTCCGATCCTTGCGGCAGGTTGGCCAATGCCTCCTGGACATCGAAAATGCTGGTTGATCCCGCCAGCCCAAACAGGAGCGTCAGACCATAGAGCATAATACCTGATGAGAAGGCCCCATAGATGACGTACTTCAGGGAAGATTCGTTGGATAGTCTGTCGCTTTTCAGGAAGCCCGCCAGAACGAACGATCCAATACTGACAATCTCAATGGACAGGTAAATGATGATCAGGTCCAGAGCGGAAGCCATGAGGAACATCCCCAGCATTACCAGCAGCAGGAACAGGTAATACTCATTCTGCGCAGTATCCTTGAGCTGCCTGGTGTAGGGCGAGATGAAATAAATAATGGCCGTGGCCAGCAGGAAAATCCATTTGAAGAAACGGCTGAAGGGGTCTGCCGCCAGCGACCCGTAGAACAGGGCCTCGCCGGGAACGGGTTGCACATATAGGGCTACGCCCACAACCACAACCGCTGTCAGACTCAGCGTCCAGATGACCCGATTCCTGCCCGCGCGCCCAATAAATACGTCGATGAGCACGATCAGTACGGCAAAGCCGGTTATAAGCAGCTCAGGCAGGAAATAGGCTGTGCTTTGAAGATTAGTCATGTTCTTAAGCCATTTGTAGAAGTTGCAGTAGCAGTAGCAGTTGCAGTACAAATAGCTTTTGTGTATGAAACATTATAATTGCCAAACTCCTGTAATTCCAAATCAATGCCACTCATCTTCCAATTTCATAACTGTGTATTTCTTCAGAAATCCCGGATTCTGGTGGGAGAAAACGTTCCGGTTGTTTCGCCATGCCCCCCAGCATTTTCCCCACCTCTTCGTATTTCATGACTAACGAGTCTCGAACCGTATCTGAGATATAGCCACTCTCTTTCGCAAAATCTATCCATACCAGGGTTTCGCTAGCTTCCCCATCCGCATCAGTGATCTTCGATGTAAAATGTTTCATATACCTTCGTTTGCGGTAAGCTTCGGCGACATTGGTGCACACTGAACGGGAAGAACGCCTGATCTGATCGGTTAATGCATAGGTCTCTTCCTTCGGAAACTTGTGAGATAGACGGAATATTTCCATCGCCAGTGCATAGGCTTTCTGGTAAACTTTCAAATCCTTGAAGCTCCCGCCACTCATACGATCGGCCTATGCTGTTAGCACCCTGTTCAAGTTATTACCTGCCACTGCCACTTCTCCTGCTACTGCCACTGCCACTGCCACTGCCACTACTACATCCCCGCCATCGGACCAACGGCAGTCACCAACTGAATCAGGTAATCCATGGTAACGGAGATCACCTGCAAGGCCGGTCGCGGATAGACGCCCAGCAGAATAATGATCACTGCCAGGGGAGCCAACATGCCGATTTCCCGCGCTGACATATCTTTCAGTCCGGCCCACTTCTCATTGGGTTCGCCAAGGAACATCGTCTGGAAAGCCCTGAGAAAATAGGTGGCGTTGAGCAGAATGCCCAGAGTGCCAATGATGGTCAGGGTCCGGAAAGCGGTGAAGCCGCCGATGAGGCACATGGCCTCACTGATGAACCCGGAAAGAGCCGGTAATCCCAATCCGGCAAAAAACGAAAGGGCGATGAAGCCCGCAAAGATGGGCATGTGGGTCGCCAAGCCGCCAAAGCCGACCTGGCCGCGCAATGCTTCGTCCTCGTAATCCTTGGGGTAATACAGATAGCGGTGATGGGCCTGATCATAGATCACGCCTACCAGGAGGAACAAGGTGGCCGTGATGCATCCATGATTGAACATCTGCAGCACCGCGCCGTTCATACCTGCCTGGGCTCCACCCAGGCTGGGGCTGACCACCGCCGCCATACCCAGCAGAACAAAGCCCATATGGCTTATCGATGAATAGGCCACCATGCGCTTCAGGTCCTCCTGAGCGATGGCATTAGCCGCCCCCCAGATAATGTTGATCACACCCAGCACCGCCAGCGAGAACGCGAAAGCGGTCGCCTGATCCGGCAGCAGGGGATAGCTGATTCGCAGCATGCCGTAGGTACCCATTTTCAGGAGCACACCGGCAAGGATAACCGAAACGGCCGTGGGCGCTTCCACATGGGCCAGGGGCAGCCACGTATGGAAGGGGAAAATGGGGACCTTGATGGCAAACCCGATGAACAGGGCGAACCAGATCAGCCACTTCATGTCAAAGCCCCACAGAATAACCGAAATCTTGGGCGCCTCCGTAATCAGGGTGATCAGGCTGAAGGTGTGGGGCTCGCTGTAGAAGTACAGCGCCAGCATGGCCAGCAGCATGAGCACCGAGCCAAATAAAGTATACAGGAAAAACTTGATGGCCGCGTATTGACGCTGGGGGCCACCCCATATGCCGATCAGGAAGTACATGGGCAGCAGCATCACTTCCCAGAATACGTAGAACAGGAAGAAGTCCAGGGATACGAACACCCCCATCATTCCAGCGTCCAGCAACAGGAACAGGCTGAAATAGCCACGGGGGGCCTTGGTAATGTTCCAGCTGGCGATCACCGAGACAAAGGACAGCAGCGCGGTGAGGAACACCATGGGCATGGACAGCCCATCGACACCCATGTGGTAGTTGATATCGAACTGCTCTATCCAGACGGCCAGCTGTGTGAACTGAAACGCGCTGGTGGAAGTATCAAAGGCGGCGTATAGCCAGACCGCAAACAGCAGTTGCAGGCCGGTAAAAGCCGCGCCTATCCAGCGGTACCAGGTGCCCCGGCCTTTGGGCACAAGCAGTATTACGGCAGCGCCAAGGACCGGCAGAAAAACGAGGATGGTCAGTACGTATGCACCCATATATTCAATCTTCCCTTATCGTCAGATCAATCCGTGTAATACTTTTCATATTAAAAACTGTTAGCCAGCACCAGGATGATTAAACCCCCGGCGAGGGCCCACATGAGATAATTCTGGATACGGCCCGTCTGCATTTTACGGCCAACCGCCCCCATCCACCGGATGATGCGGCCGATGCCATCGATAACAATCTGGTCCAGCCAGAAATAGTCCACCCATCCGGAGGCGTTGCCCGCTTTAACGGTATTGCGGCCCCAGCTGTCAATAAACCGTTGATCCCACCAGTCCCAGTCCAGCCAGGCGATCTTGTCGGTCAGCCACAGGAAGGGTTGGTAAAGGACCTTATCATAAATTTCGTCAAAGTAAAACTTGTGAAAGGAAGCCTGGTACAAACCGGCCTTCTTTAGCCGCTCGGCCCAGGCGGCGGGACTCAGCCAACCGAGCAGATAGAAAACAATCGCCAGCATAATACCCGTACCGGCTACGGCAAATGACAGCTGCACGGTAAGATGGTGCGCTTCGTGAAATCCGTGTTCCAGATGCTCCCATGACAGGGCGGCGTAACCGGTGAGATTCTCCATTTGATGGATCAAATGGGCGAACCAGCCCTCAGCGCTCATGGGATTAAGACCGGGCAGCGTGAAGAACAGGGCGAACGACAACACCGCCAGGGTCATTAACGGGATGGTCATCACCGCTGGTGATTCGTGCACATGAGCGTTGACTTTCGCGTTGGCCGGTTTGCCATGGAACGTCATGAAAATCAGGCGGAACATATAAAAGGCGGTAATAGCGGCCGCCCCGAATCCGGCTATGGGAAACAGGTTGGCCCACCAGACGTGGTGTTCGTGGGCAAATGCCAGGGTACCCGCCAAAATCGCGTCCTTACTCAGGAAACCGGAGAACAGGGGCACGCCGGAAATGGTCAGGGCGCCGATCAACATGGTGATATAGGTAATCGGCATTTTAGACCGCAGGCCGCCCATGTTGCGCATATCCTGGTGGTCGGTGGAGTGGTCGCCTTCATGGACCAGGGCATGATGCAGGGCGTGGATGACCGAGCCGGAACAGAGGAACAACAGCCCCTTGAACATGGCGTGGGTGGACAGGTGGAAAAAGGCGGCCTGTTGAGCGCCCATGCCAACGGCCATGATCATATAACCCAGCTGACTGACCGTCGAATAGGCCAGCACACGTTTGATGTCGTTCTGCGTAATGGCAATCAAAGCGCCCAGCACAGCGGTAATGGCCCCGATTGTCCCTACCACGAGCAGTGCATCAGGTGTGAGTATGGGAAACATCCTGACGGTCAGGTAGACTCCTGCGGCCACCATGGTGGCGGCATGGATCAGGGCCGAAACCGGGGTGGGACCTTCCATGGCGTCGGGCAGCCAGATATGCAGGGGGAACTGGGCCGATTTGCCGATGGCGCCCAGAAACACCAGGACTCCCGCGATGGTGAGCAGTCCCATTTGTCCGGCAAACATGTTCCCGGATTCCACATCGATCAGCTCGTACAATCCCTGGAAGGTGAAACTGCCGGTCACGGTCCATAACAGCATGATGCCGATGAACATGCCGATATCGCCTACCCGATTGGTGAGGAAGGCCTTCTTGCCGGCGTCGGCGGCTGAGTCCTTTTCAAACCAGTGGCCGATGAGCAGGTAGGAACTGAGTCCCACCAGCTCCCAGAACACGTACATCATGATCAGGCTGTGGGCCAGGACAATACCGTTCATGGAAAAGGTAAACAGTCCCAGGTAACCGAAGTAGCGGGTGTAGCGCACGTCGCCGCGCATATACTCTATGGAATAGAGGTGCGCCAGGCTGGAGATGATCGCCACCACCACCAGCATGACCACGGAGATATTGTCGAATTGGAACCCCAGGGTCAGGGAAAAATCGCCCACGGTGAACCATAGCACCTCAGGGGTGAAAGCTATCTCGTGCCCCATAAACAGGGAGACCAGCATGGTCAGCGATAGCACCAGGGTAACGGCAAGCGCGCCTACGGAAAGCCAGGCGCCCCGGGGGCCCAGCACACGGCCAAAGAAGATCTGGTACACAAACGATACCAGCGGCAGGAATAAAATGATCAGCCCGTATAATGTCAAGGTGTGCACTGTTACCACTTCATCTCGTGGGCTTCGTCCACGTTGACCGTGGCAAATGTTTTGTACAGGTTGATAATGATGGCCAGGGCCACGGCGGCTTCCGAGGCAGCCATAACAATTACGAACAGGGCAAAGACTTGTCCCGGCAGGTGCTCAGCCAAGCCGCCGAAACGGTTGAAGGCCACCAGGTTAAGGTTGGCGGCATTAAGTATCAGTTCGATCCCCATCAGGACCGCCACGCCGTTGCGCCGCGTCATTACCGCGTACAGGCCGAGGCAGAAAAGTATGAGGCTGATGAACAGGTATGATTCGAGACTAGCCATGTGCCCTCCGGGCCAGGTAGGCGGCGCCCAGAAGCGCCAACAGCAAGAGCACACCGGCGACCTCAAAATGGAGCAGATAGCGGGTCAACAGGGCGTTGCCGATTATGCTCACAGTCCCATCCATCTCAGGAAGATCGCCCCGGTGCCAGGGGGTTTTGAATATCAGTGACGCCAGTGCCACAAACAGGGCGGCCACTACAATGGCGGCGAAGGCCCGGTTGGGCATGGTAGTCTGGACCAGCATTTTATCCCCGATGCGCTGGGTCAGCATGACGCCGAAGATGATCAGCACCGTAATACCGCCCACGTATATGATTATCTGCACCGCTGCCATAAAATCGGCATACAGAAACACGTACAGGCCGGCCACCCCGAACAGGGTGCCCATGAGGGCCACGGCGGCGTGCACCAGGTTCCGGGAAGTAACCACCCAGAAGGCCGTCACAATGACCAGAACCGCCAATACGCTAAAGGTGATGTCGCCCATTACTGCGTCAACCTTCCAGTTTCGCCAGAATTTCTTCGATTTCGCTGTTCAATTTGCCCAAACCTGACAGAGTGGTGCGAATCTCGTCCACCGCCGCCGCTACAGGTCCGCCCTGCCGTTTGGCCCGATTCAATATGGCCTTGGCCTTGCCTCGGGCCATGCGATCGGTGATGCCATCCAGCACCGACAGATCGATTTCACCCTCCGGGGTATCTTTGGCGGCCTTCGTTTCGGCAACAGGTTTTTCTGTCGCCGCTGCTTCAGGCTGGGTGATCGTCGCCTGGGCCAGTTGGCCGATGATCGTTTCAAGAGCGGCAGTCAGCTTACCCGCTTCAGACAGGGCCGCCTTGACCGCCTCCGCCACCTCCACAGGCTGCTTTCCAGCCCTGACCGCGCCCATGGCGGTCTTTTTGGCCAGGCCACGGACTACCCGGTCTTCAATTACGCTCAGGGCCGACATGTCCATCTTCGGCTCAGCAGGTTTGGCCTTTACTTTAGGCTTGTCAACGGCAGGTTTATCTGCCTTGTCCGCAGCCTTTACGTCCACGGCCTCCGCCTGGCCACCATCGGGCAGATAGTAATTTTCCCGGCGCTGTTTGCGCGCGGCCCGGGGATCGGCTACACCGGCGGCGGCAGATATTTCTGCCACCTGCTCATCACTGGCGGTGGCAAACTGGAACACCAGATCATTGCGGTCGCGTTTTGAAAACTCGTAGTCTATTGGGTGCTTTTTCCCATTTGGGCCGCCCACCATATAGATACATTCTTCGGGACAATCATAGGTGCACAGGTTGCACCAGCAGCACTCGGCCATGTCGA
The DNA here is from genome assembly GCA_030640955.1 of Fidelibacterota bacterium. Classification (GTDB taxonomy): domain Bacteria; phylum Fidelibacterota; class Marinisomatia; order SCGC-AAA003-L08; family TS1B11; genus DAOWIJ01. The sequence goes on along the minus strand of DAOWIJ010000180.1, from coordinate 4,285 downwards.
TATCGAAACGCGCCACCAGTAATTTCTTATCTGTGCCATTCGAAGTCTGGCCTAATTCATGATCCTTGGGCGCTTTCACGGCATCAATCTTGATGCAGTGTATCGGACAGGCCCGTTCACACCTGCGACAAGAAATGCAGTTATCAATATCTACGTGCAGGCGCGACCTGATAATATTGTAGCTGGCTTCCGGGAAGCCGATATGGCGCTCAGGGATCGGCCATTTTTCATGGGGATACTGCAGCGTGGCGTTCAATTCCTTTTTATTGACAAAATGTTTCCAGGTCAAGCGCATACCATCCCACAGAGTGGAAATGGCGATGCCGATATTTCTGAAATAAGCGCTCATGCCTCAGAAATCCTCACAATCAGGCGAACAGGAGCTCCCACACTCCTACCAGGAAAATGTTGACCAGCGCAAAGGGTATAAAGACCTTCCAGGCCGTATACATCAGCTGGTCCACCCGCATCCGCGGCCACGTCCAGCGAAACCACATCATCACAAAGATCAGGAATATGGCCTTGACGCTTATCCAGAACGCGCCCCACCAGGGTCCCTCCAGATAGTACCAGCCGTCGGCTACGCTGAACGTGCGCAGCAGACCACCCACCGGTGACAACCAGCCGCCGAGAAACACGATGGCGGTCATTAGTGAAACCACGGCCACATTGGCGTACTCCGACAGGAAAAAGATGGCCCAGCGAAAGCCGGAATATTCGGTCATGAAGCCCGCCACCAGTTCAGACTCTGATTCCGGCAGGTCGAAGGGTGTGCGATTTACCTCTGCCACTCCGGATAAAAAGAAAATCAAGAACGCGATAACGGTAAACGGCGAATGAATGATGAACCAGCGGTTAGTTTCCTGCCAGGCCACGATATCGTGGAACTGCAGGCTGCCCACCACCATAACCACCAGCAGCAGAGACATGCCAATGGGTAATTCATAGCTGATGATCTGGGCGGCGGCCCGCATGGCCCCGTACAACGACCACTTGTTATTTGAGGCCCAGCCCGACAAAATGATACCAATCACACCTACCGAACTAATAGCTACAACGTAAAATATCCCAATGTTGAAATCGGAAATCACCAGTCCGTATCCCACCGGAATTCCAATAATGGCGCAGAAGGCGGCCCCGAAAATAATGAAGGGCGCTATAATGAATAGTTTGCGGTCGGTATCGGTCGGGATGATATCTTCCTTACCCAGCAATTTCAGGGCATCGGCCACTGTTTGAGCGATACCGCCCCAGAACCGTTTGCCGCCGGCAAAGCCGAAGAAACCGGCTTCCATGGGACCCAGGCGATCCTGCATAAAGGCCGATACCTTGCGCTCGAAGTACACGGCAATAAGAGCGTTGAGGGCAATCAGCAGAAAGACCGCCACACCCAGGAAGATAACGGCTCCCACCAATGCCAGGGCAGCACTGCCACCCGGCACCAGACCCAGGTCCAGCAATCCTTTGATCAACGAGTCGGTAAAGGAAGTCACCGGTCGATCTCTCCCAGCACAATATCAAGGCTACCCAGGATGGCTACTACGTCGGAGATCATCCAACCCCGGGCAATCTCATTAAGCACCGACAGATTGCAGAACGTCGATGAGCGCATCTTGAGGCGGTACGGTACCGGCGAGCCGTCACTGATAATGTAGAAGCCCAGGTCGCCCTTGGGATTTTCCGCCCTGAAATAAATTTCGCCCTTCGGGGGTCTGATCTTCTTCGGGATGGCGGCGTGTACATCACCCTCCTTGGGCAGTTGGGCCAGCGCCTGGCGCACAATCCTCACACTCTGACGCATTTCCTCAACGCGCACCCAGTAGCGGTCCCAGCAGTCGCCCAGGGTGCCTACTTCACCTTTGCCGACAGCCGCTTCCCATTCGAAACGGTCGTAGATGGAGTAAGGCTCGTTCTTCCGCAGGTCCCAATTGACGCCGGACCCGCGCAGTACCGGGCCGCTGCAGCCATAGCTGATGGCAACATCCACGGGCAGCACGCCCACATCGGCGGTGCGCTCAACAAAAATCTTGTTGTAGGTGAGTATGCGGTCGTATTCCACGATCTGTTTTTCAAAATAATCGAGAAACTCGTTGGCGTACTGCACAAATTTGGGGGGCAGATCGTGGGACAGGCCGCCAATCCAGATATAGTTGTACAGCAGGCGCGCGCCGCAGGTGTACTCGAACAGGTCCAGGATGCGCTCCCGGTCACGGAAGGTCCAGGTAATGGGTGTCACGCCGCCCAGATCAAGGCCCATGGCGCCTAAAGCCATGAGGTGGCTGGCAATACGCTGAAGTTCGGCCACGATCACTCGTATATACTCCACCCGTTCCGGCAGTTCGATATCCATGAGCTTCTCAACAGCCATGGCATAGACGTGGTTATTATTCATGGAAGCCAGGTAATCGCAGCGGTCGGTATAGGGGATAACCTGGGGGTAGGTCACGTTCTCACAATGCTTCTCAAAGCAGCGGTGCAGGTAGCCTATGTGGGGCTCGATGTGAGAGACGATCTCGCCGTCAGTTCTTATTCTAAGCCTGAGAACACCGTGTGTAGAGGGATGCTGAGGCCCCATATTCAGGACCATCTCCTCGGCCTTTACTACGCCGAAATTCTTAAGCGCCTCTGACACTATTCCCAGCCCCGCTTATCCTTGGGTACGGGCATTCCGCGGTAATAATCGGGCGTCTCAAAATCCTTGCGGAGCGGGTGCCCTTCCCAGTCGTAGGGCAACAGGATTCGCCGAAAGTCGGGGTGCCCCTTAAACTTGATACCGATCAGGTCATAGGCTTCGCGCTCATGCCAATCGGCCGTGCGCCAGAGATTGGCTACCGAGGGAATCGAACCATTCTTGCGGTTCACGAAAATGCGCACTTCCAGTTTATGGAGCAACTCCATGGAGTGCAGATTGTAGGCCGCCCAGAGCCGCCCCTCAGGTCCCTCGTCAACGCCGGTAATGCACATAAGCGAATCGAAACGCAGTTCGGGATCATCCTTCAGCAGTTGAGCTACCTTGAGCCAATGCTTCGGTTCCACCTGGATGAAACCGGCATCATCTTCCGTCGGCACGATTGCACCGGGCACAGCAGTATTCACTCGCGTGATAATTTCAGCTAATTCCATCGGATATGTTGGCAACCCCGGCCGGTCAGGAGACCTTGCGCAGGGGTGTTTCTTCCCGGATTTTCTTCCGCAATTCAAGGAGGCCTTCGATTAACGCCTCCGGACGTGGTGGGCATCCCGGCACATAAACGTCCACAGGTATTATCAGGTCTACTCCTTTGAGAACATGATAGCCATGCTCCCAGTAGGGGCCGCCGCTGTTGGCGCAGCTGCCCATGGAAATGATGTACTTGGGGTCGGCCATCTGGTAATACAAGCGCTTGACCCTGGTGGCCATGGTCAGTGTCACCGTGCCGGAAACCAGGATCACATCCGACTGCCTGGGCGATGCCCGGGGCATGGCGCCGAAACGTTCCAGGTCGTGCCGGGGTTGGGCGGCGGCGATCATCTCGATGGCGCAGCAGGCCAGTCCAAACTGGAAATACCACTGCGAATTGGAGCGCGCCCAGTTGATCAGATCATCAAGTTTGCCCACCAGGATATTATCTTTCTCAAAACGATGATCCAGTGAAAGGTCCATCTTAGTCCCTCCCCGGTTCTACGGCTGAATCATGGCTCCCAGCCTGGTCCAGATTGGCGTAACGCCCCAGCGCATAGGGGATTTCCATTTTTACCCAATCCAGGTCGCCCCGGCGCCAGACCGCAACCAGCCCAATAGTAAGAATGCCCAGGAAGATGAGCATCTCGATAAACGCCACCAGGCCTAAATCCTTGAATACCACTGCCCAGGGAAAGAGCAGTACAACCTCCACATCAAATATGAGGAAAATCAGGGCCACCACGTAAAACCGGATGTTGAATTGGGCCCGGGCGTCGATTTCAATCTCTTCACCACATTCGTAGATGGAACTCTTGAGGTCGCCCTTATTTGAGGGGGCCAGGATTTTCTGCAGAAACAGGGCAATAACGATAAACGCCACCGAAAGGACGCTGAAGATCAAGATGGGAGCAAAATCGTTGTACAAAGTGACACACCTTAATTAGCGAATAGCAAAGTTACCCAGCGCCCAAATTTCAAGTCAAGGCATTATGCCTTAAGGAAATCTTATTTGCCTGGATGTCACAGCCCTTGGCACTTGCGAAATTGAACCGGTAAATTTCAACCCATGCTGAGTTGGCTGAATAAACTCATCGTATTTGTTCTCCCGGTCATACCGAAATT
>DAOWIJ010000263.1 GCA_030640955.1 Fidelibacterota bacterium | reverse complement strand
CTGGGTGAGGGTGATACGCCTTTGTTGCCGGCGCCACACCTTTCAGAAATGGTCGGGGCGGAGGTCTACCTTAAATATGAGGGCTGCAATCCCACCGGATCATTCAAGGATCGGGGCATGACCCTGGCGGTCTCCAAAGCTGTTGAAGGAGGCGCCACGGCGGTAATCTGCGCCTCGACCGGCAATACAGCGGCCTCCGCGGCGGCCTATTCCGCCCGGGCCGGCCTGGATTGTTTCGTATTATTACCTGAGGGTAAGGTTGCTCTGGGGAAGATGGCCCAGGCCTGTGCCTGCGGCGCCAGGGTAGTCGCTCTCCAGGGCAATTTTGATCAAGCGCTGGAGATAGTCAAGTATCTGGCAAGTGAGTATAATGTCGAGCTGGTAAACTCATTAAATCCCAACCGTATTGCCGGTCAGATGACAGGCGCCTTTGAAGTAGTGGATCAGTTGGGCAACGCCCCTGTCTATCAGGCCATGCCTGTGGGCAACGCCGGTAATATCACCGCATATTGGGCCGGTTACCGCCGCTATCAGGCAGCTGGACGGGCGAGCCGTTTGCCCCGGATGCTGGGCTTTCAGGCGGCGGGCGCGGCGCCTATTGTAAAGGGCGAGCCTGTGCTGCATCCGGAAACCATAGCCAGCGCCATACGCATCGGCAATCCGGCCAGCTGGAAACAGGCGCTGCAGGCCCGGGATGAATCGGGCGGCGCTATCCGGATGGTTACCGACGATGAAATTCTGGCTGCCTACCGGCTCCTGGGTGAGAAGGAAGGTGTGTTCTGCGAACCGGCCTCCGCCTCCGGGGTAGCCGGTATTCTGAAGCTGGCTGAAGGTAAGTTCTTCGAGCCGTCCGATACGGTGGTTTGCATCCTGACCGGGCACGGCCTGAAAGATCCCGATACAGCCATGGCACAGGCGGAGGAACCGGTCTCCCAGCCAGTCGATGGACCCGCTTTAGCCACCTACCTGGGACTTGCAAAATAGCTTTGGATCATTCCACAACCTTGGACCTGTCCGTCTCCGTCCCGGCCACCACCGCCAACCTCGGACCCGGGTACGATACACTCGGCCTGGCCCTGGATTTACGGCTCACCGCTACCGCGGCAATATCAGATCAATGGCGTGTGCAGCTGGAAGGCGAAGGCCATACGGAGCTGCCCAGGGATGAAAGCAATCTGATGATCCAGGCTTATCAACGGCTTTGTGAGCACAAGGGCTGGGATGTATCACCTCTGGATCTGCATGTAAATAATCCCATCCCTTTGGGTCGTGGATTGGGTTCCAGCGCTGCGGCTATTGTGGCCGGCTTGGCGTTGGCGCAGTTGGCGCACGGCGGAAGTCTGAGCAGGGAGGAGCTGTTCCAGCATGCGCATGGCATGGAAGGGCATGGTGACAATGTCGGTCCTGCCACTTTTGGCGGCTTACAGCGGATAGTTGGAGAAGGAGAGGGCATTAAATCGCAGCCTTGTGCATTGCATCCTGCTGTCAAGGTACTGCTGGTTATACCTGCGCAGGCAAAATCAACGGTCCGGATGCGTCAGGTAGTGCCGGATGAGATATCCCGGGAGGATCAGATCGTTACCGCCGTGGCGCTTGAACAAGTGCTCAAAGGATTGGCGGAAGCCGATCCGGAGGCCCTGCGGTATTGCCGGGAAGATCGTCGTCACCAGCCGTACCGCTTGCAGGCCCAGCCCGAATCGGCGGCTATCTTTGACTTGCTTTGCGAACTGCCCGAGCTGGCAGGCGCCTACCTCAGCGGCGCCGGAACTACTGTGGGCGCCTGGGTCCTGAAGGGTGATCCGTGTGCGGTCGTTAGAGATAGAATAGCTGGTAGTGGCATTACTGCCCGTGTGCAGCTGGCGGCGCCCGATAGCCAGGGAGTAACCGTTAAAGGCAACCATATCCCCTAGACTGTGTGGCGTGGTCTGCCTTGGTCCATCATTCTCTACATGTCCTTTGAAATCGGCCCAGGGAACCTGAATTACAATAAAATTTGTGACATAGGTCATTTGCCTGGCGGGTTTTTAATTGTAGTATGACTGGCATAGATTTGTATCAAATCGTGGCGCAGCTGGTGATTTATCGGTAATTTAGAATCACGGCTGTAAGCTGGAACTATTCAGGCAAATAAGGGAATAATTATGAATAAGAAAATTCTTACAGGAATTCTGGTTCTGACGGGGTTGCTATATATAGGTTGTGAAGAAACTCTCACCGAGGCTGACGATCTGGATCCGGTCGGGGCGCAAACGAAAGCGGAACAGGCCACCAGCGCTCTGGAGAATGAGTTATTCGGTTTTATTCAGGATATCGAAGACGACAATATCAGCTCGCCGGCCGATGTTGATCTTACGAACTCGAATAGCCTTTATAAGGAGGCATTGGTCCTGAATCCCAATAATTCAGAAGCCAACTTTGGCGCCGCACTCACGAACATGATGATCTTTACACAAGATCAGGAGGTCCAGGATGTGTTTGATGCCTGGGAGGCCTTCGTTGATACAGGCAGCATGTTCGTGGCTGATACCCTGGGCCCGTCCCTGGGAATGGTGTTGCCCTTTGCGGGGAACGGCTCGGCCTTCAAGGCGATGGATAAAAGAGCAACGGCAACTTCCTATCTTAATCTCTATAGGCTCGCGGTGAGTAATCCGCCAACATTAGGCGATATTCAGGATATTGTCAGAGATATATTCCTGCCCGCCCTGGAATACGCCTCGGCCAGGCTTGACCTGGTTGATGACAGTACTCACTTCGTATTTACCGTGACAGGAAAAATGCAGGGTGATGCGGCTGAGTCGTCAGTTGAATTCGATATGACCGAAGTCTACATCATGGAAACGGGAATTAACCTGCTGTATGCTTTCTGCAATGCGGCGATAGCCTATAATATTGGTCCCTCCGCGTATGACAGCACGGCCATAATTGGCTTCTTGTCGGAAGGAGCAGGCAGCTTCCTGTCGTTGCGGACGGGCGGCGCCGATAATCTGCTGCAGGCGAAATCGTCATTGCTTGCAGCCGCTGACCAACTTGATTCAGCGGTCTATTTCCTGCGTGCCGAAAGTGACGATCAAAGTGACGATCTGATCGTCATTCAAACTGGCGACCTGGAAGAAGCCGACCTGGATTCGGTGCTGAAATACACCGGTGAGTTCCGCGATGGCTTTAACGATGGCATTGTATTTACCGAGGACTTCAACGGTGATGACGCAGATCAGGATTTGACCATCAACTTTGGCTCGTTGTTCACCAGCCCCATTACCGATGTCAAATCATTACTGCCCACATATACCGTATCCGTGGGTCGTGATACGGCCTACGATTGGGAGTGGGAAGATAGCGTCGTTACGTTCACCGACTCTCTTGATTTGCCGGTTTATCTCGGATGGCATTCGTTCAATCTAAACTATAGCTATTCCGCGGACGGCGGCGAATCTTTTTACTACGATTCTTCACTGACTATACCCGGCTTTATCGAGGCGTTCAATACCCTGAAGGATTCCATGTTAGCCACTGGTATGGTGGAATATCTCCATGTGAGTATTAACTGGAATGGCGAATTGCTAGCGGGCATGAATTATCTGTCGGTTGAGGCATATGTTAATTGGGATCTGCGAATCCCGGACTATGCCTATTACACCGCTATCCTGACCTTCACGGCGGCTACCTATGATGACTGGATTTTCCGGGTGGAGAACCTGAATGGTTTCCTGCCGGAAATCACGTCCGATGCTGAGTTCAAGGACTTCTTCGGCTTCACTGCCGCTGACTTTGAGAAGGAGCTTGTCATGGATCTCGAATTCGGGGAAGACCTGCACAAAGCCCGGCCTTCGGGTAGTATAGAGGGCCTGACCCGCAGCAGGCTGGCGCCCTGGCTCTACCTT
>DAOWIJ010000123.1 GCA_030640955.1 Fidelibacterota bacterium | reverse complement strand
CCGGCATCCATGAGCGCAATTCCAAGTGGTCGCCGGATGGCAAGTGGGTGGCGTACATCTCCGACGCCAGCGGCGAGAATGAGCTCCATATCATTTCCCAGGACGGCAAGGGCAAGCCGCAGCGGATCACAACGGGGGCGGATACCTACTACTACCAGATGTACTGGTCGCCGGACAGCAAGAAGCTATTATGGGCCGATAAGAAACTCCGTCTGCGTTACGTGGATATTGAAAAGAAAATCATCACCGAAATTGCAAAAACTGATGTATGGGAATTCAGCCAGTATGCCTGGTCTCCGGACAGCAGGTGGATTACCTATGCCAAGTGGATCAACAAAGACATCAACAAGGTCTACCTGTATTCTCTGAAAGACCGCCAAACGTTCGAGGTGACCGACGACTGGTATGACTCTTACAATCCGGTGTTCAGCTCCGACGGTCAATATCTTTACTTCGTCTCCAACCGCGACTTTAACCCCATATACAGCCGCACCGAATGGAACCACGCCTACCGGGACCTGGCGAAGATCTATCTGGTCCCCCTTACACGCAAGGTGGAATCGCCCTTTAAACCCAAGAGCGACGAGGTAGCGATTGACAGCAAGGAGTCGAAGAAAGAAAAGGAAACTGAAGAGGATAAGGAAGTCACTGTCAAGGTCGAGCCGGAAGGACTGCCAGACCGGATCATCGCCCTGCCGATCAATGCTTCCAATTACTCTCACCTCACATCGGCGGAGAACTTCCTCTATTACACCAGAAAAGGCGCTGCCGATGAAAAAACCCAGCTGCTCGTGTATGATTTTATCAAGCAGGAGGAGACCGATCTGGGTGAAATCCGTGGCTACGAGATATCCGCTGACGGCAAGAAAATGCTGGTGGGCAAGAATGAGTCCTACTATGTCATTGACCTGCCGAAAGGTAAGCTTGATCTCGAGGACGCTCTCGACCTTTCTGGTATGGAAATGATGCTGGATCGCCGGGCCGAATGGGGCCAGATATTCAACGAGTGCTGGCGGCAGATGCGCGACTTCTTTTACGTGCCGAACATGCATGGGGTTGACTGGGCGGGCGTCCGCAAGCGGTACGAACCCCTGGTGCCCTACGTCAACCACCGCGCCGACCTCACCTACATCATCGGCGAAATGATCGGTGAGCTGAACGTAGGCCATACCTACGTAGGCGGCGGTGATTATCCCAAACCGGAGCGCATCCAGACCGGACTCCTGGGCGCCGAGCTGGAGCGGCACTCATCGGGCTATTACCGGATCAAGCGCCTTCTCAAGGGCGAGAACTGGAACGATGCCCGGCGTTCCCCGCTGACCGAAGTCGGCGTTGACGCGAACGAGGGGGATTTCATTCTGGCTATCGACGGTAACTCAACTGAAAACATGGACAATATCTTCGAACACCTGGTAAATACGGTGGGCAAGCAGGTGACCCTGACTCTGAATTCGCAGCCGCAGCCCAAAGGGGGCCGGGACGTTGTCGTTTGCCCTATCAGTAATGAGCAGGAGCTGTACTACTACAACCGGGTGCAGACCAATATCAAGAAGGTAACCAAGGCCACCGATGGCAAGGTGGGATACATCCACATCCCGGACATGGGCCGCACCGGCCTCAACGAGTTCGTCAAGCACTACTACCCGCAGCTCACCAAAAAGGCCCTGATCATCGATGTGCGCGGCAACGGCGGCGGCAACGTCTCCCCCATGATCATCGAGCGTCTGCGCCGGGAAGTTGTAATGATTGCCATCGCCCGCAACGCCAGCCCGTCGGTAGAGCCGGGCGGCACGTTGTGGGGACCCATGATCATGCTGGCCGACGAGTTCTCCGCCTCGGATGGTGATATTGTCGTCTATCGCTTCAAAAAGTATGGACTCGGAAAAGTCGTGGGCAAGCGCACCTGGGGCGGGGTGGTCGGTATCCGCGGCACCCTGCCGCTATTGGATGATGGTTACCTCCGAAGACCCGAGTTCTCCCGGTACGACCTGGAAGGCGCCGAGTGGATCATGGAGGGCTACGGCGTGGAGCCGGATATCTATGTCGATAATGACCCGGCCCAGGAATACGCCGGCATAGACCAGCAGCTGAACCGGGCCATCGAGGAGATCCTCAAGGAACTGAAGACCAAGGAGAAGGCCATACCAAAACCGCCGCCGTATCCGGTAAAATAGACAGCGGCCCCAACCGATAATTATCGACCTTGGAAGGTTTTGTGACCGGACCCCATCACGGGAAATCTTTACCCTGGCCCAGGCCTCTCTGCCGGTAACAACCGGCTTCTCGGACTACATCTTTATTGCCGCTGCTACCGGATTGCTAACCTGACACATAGTAGTGAATTGCTCGGTTATATTCACCGCATATCCTGGAATGGCGAATATTTTCCTTCCATAATAATGGGCATATGCTTAAATTGTGGTTGAGATTATGGGAAGAAGACGCGCAGGAAGACCCCAACATTGTCGCTGGATTGAACAGGTACCGGAAGTGACCCGCTTCAAACCAGCAGGAGTCTCTGCCAAGGTATTCGATCAGGTAAGGCTAACGGTAGACGAACTGGAGGCTATCCGACTGGCAGACCTTGAGGGGCTTTACCAGGAACAGGCAGCTGGGAGGATGAATGTTTCCAGACAGACCTTTGGAAGAATCATCAATTCCGCCCATAAAAAAGCAGCGGAAGCATTGGTAATGGGAAAGTCAATTTTAATAGAGGGAGGTAAAATTATGCCTCGTGAAGATCCAGAAAAATTGGGACCAGGTGGTTTTTGCTTATGTCCCAAATGTAAAGAAAAAAAACCTCACCGGCGAGGGACCCCCTGCCAGGAAGAAAAATGTCCCAAATGTGGAAGTAAAATGTTAAGGGAGGGTTCTTACCACCATGATCTTTTACAACAGAAGAAACAAAATTAGGAGAGCAAATTGAAAATAGCGATATCATCTACAGGACAAAAACCTGAATCAGATATAGATCCCAGGTTTGGAAGGTGCAAATATTTTTTAGTCGTTGATACAGATACCAGGGAATTCGAGGCCTTCCTCAATGAAAATGCAGAAGCAATGGGTGGCGCAGGTATAAAAGCTGCCCAGTTTGTTGCCGATCTCAACGTGAAGGCGATATTAACCGGCAATATTGGTCCCAATGCATTTGAGACATTGAATGCCGCGGGCATAGAGATTCTGACCGGTGTAGAAGCAACGGTGAATGATGCTGTAGAAGACTATAAAGAAGGAAAATTAAAAAGAGCACAAGCATTTACGGTGGAGTCCCATTCAGGAATGGGCCAGGGTAGACAACGAGGACGCCAATAAACTTTAGGAGGTGGATAACATGAAAGTATGCGTGCCAACAATGGGAGATAAAGGACTTGAGGATGCAGTGGGAGAGCATTTTGGAAGAGTGCCCTGCTACACAATAGTTGATAGCGAAACAAAGGAAGTGGAGGTATTAAGCAATACAAGTGAGCACATAGGTGGACAGGGCTATCCCCCGGAAATCATGGCCAAGGCGGGTGTGGATGTGATGATCTGTGCTGGTCTTGGGCGTCGAGCAATCATGATGTTCGAAGGGATGGGTATTATGGTATATGTTGGCGCCAGTGGTAGCGTTGAAGATGCAATTAATATGTGGGAGAATAATAATCTCCCGGCAGCCACCGATGAGAATGCCTGCCAACAGCACGCCTTTAGAAAACATGACCATAAACATGATCATAATCATGATTAAAAAATGTTGATAATCAAAACACAGAAAGGAAAATAATCATGCCACGTGGTGATCGAACAGGACCCGAAGGAATGGGTCCAATGACTGGACGCGCAGCGGGACTCTGCGCAGGACATGCAATGCCGGGTTATGCAAACGCCGGGCCGAGAGCCGGATTAGGCTTCGCTGGTGGCTTTGGCAGAGGAGCAGGAAGAGGATGGCGCCACATGCATTACGCCACCGGCCAGCCTGGCTGGATGCGCTTCGGTGCGTATGCCGCGCCCTATCAGGCGCCTGATCCGGAGCAGGAGAAGCAGGCGCTTAAGAATCAGTCCGAGACCCTGCAATCGGAAATGGACTTCATCAAGAAGCGGCTGGACGAGCTGGAAACCGGAACCGCGGTGGAATGACCGCCGACGGGACTATTACTGTAGCGACCGTGCTGGTCAATTGATCAGCGCGGCCGCAGATTTCGAGCTGTACCGCTCCAGGAAGCCCACCGAGGCCAACTCCACGAACGTGGAACGGCATTGGGCATGAGTGAGACCACTATCACTTACAGGCCCATCGGCGTGATCCGTAGCGACCATGTCGCCGCGGAGGAAACACCCATCCAGCCGGCATACGCGCGAGACTGCAAGGGAAAGGCGGAGATATTTCCGGAGTTTGCAGACGGCTTGCGCGACCTGGATGGCTTCTCGCACGTTTACCTCATCTATCATTTCCACAAGGCGGGGCCTGCGAAGCTTATGGTGAAGCCGTTTCTCCAGGACATCGAACGGGGGGTATTCGCTACACGCGCGCCCTGTCGCCCCAATACCATTGGGCTGAGTATTGTGGAGCTGGTTGGCCGTGAGGGAAACACCCTCATCCTCGAAGGCCTGGACGTTCTCGACGGCACGCCACTTCTCGATATCAAGCCATACACGGCGAAGTTTGACCGGATCGAATCGGCCCGCAATGGCTGGCAGGATACCGTAGACGAGGAAATCGCCAGGCGGCGAGGAAGGCGCGGGTATAGCGGGCCATGAAGACGTTTCTCGATTGTATTCCCTGCTTTATTCGCCAGACCCTGGATGCGGCCAGGCTGGTGTCAACAGACCCCGCCGACCATGAGCGGATTGTCCGTGATGTGTTGGGCTGGGCTGTGGAAATGGACCTGCAACAACCGCCGCCCGTCTTAGGGCAACGCATCCACCGGCGACTGCGCGAGATCACAGGTGTGGATGACCCCTATCGTGCGGCAAAGGAGCAACAGAACCGCATGGCCATGGGCTTGCTGCCCGATCTGAAAGCCGAAATCGAATCCGCGGAAGACCCACTGATAATGGCGGTCCGGCTGGCGATTGCGGGCAATGTGATCGACATGGGTGTGAACAGCAACTTAACGGAGTCTGACGTGCGCCAGTCCGTTAACCAGGCGTTGTCGGAACCTTTCTCCGGCGAGCAGAACGGCTTTTGTCAAGCCATCGCCGAAGCCCGGAGCATTTTGTATTTGGCCGATAACGCGGGCGAGATTGTCTTTGATCGACTGCTCATCGAACAGCTTTCACCGGCGCGGGTCACGCTGGCGGTGCGGGGCGCTCCCGTCATCAACGACGCTACGCTGGCCGACGCGCGCGCCGTGGGACTTCACGAGATTGTCGAGATCATCGACAACGGTTCGGATGCCCCAGGCACGATCCTCGACGATTGCAGTGAGGAGTTTCGCCGGCGTTTCAACACCGCCCACCTGATCCTCGCAAAGGGACAGGGCAATTT
>DAOWIJ010000190.1 GCA_030640955.1 Fidelibacterota bacterium | reverse complement strand
GATAAAAGGCGAGTCCGGCGGCATAACGCTCCTGGGAACAACAGCCAGCCTGGCGGGAGCATTTACAATCGGATTGGCCGGCCTCGTTCTGAATCCTGAGGTGGTTACAGCTGGCGCCCTGGCAATAATAACCATCATCGGATTCACAGCGGCACTATTTGACAGCGTACTTGGTGCTACAGTTCAGGGCCGGTTCATCGATCCCGCCACCGGTGTAATCAGCGAGCGCCGCCTGGCCTCATTCAAAGTCCATGCCGGCTGGGCGTGGCTTGACAATAATGCGGTCAATCTGGCCTGTACGTCATTTGGCGCTCTGACTGGGTTTATCCTATTAGTAATGTGATCCTGGATACATGCCAACTTCCTCAGCTGCCGAAATAACTTATAACCGCCAACAGCAGATGGCTATCGAGCACCCGGCCGCGCCGCTAATGATTATCGCTGGGCCCGGGACCGGCAAGACCGCCACGATTGTCGGGCGCGCAGTGCACCTGATCAGGGACGGACGGCATACTCCGGACCAGATACTCGCATTAACCTTCACGGAAAAAGCGGCCGGGGAGCTGAAACAGCGCATCGGCCGGCTGCTTGGTAATCCAGCCGCCGGCGCAACTCTCAATGCAACCACGTTCCACGCCTTCTGTTATCAAACCGTGCTTGAATTCCGGCCCGAATACCGTTCCCGCAGGTTGATGTCCAGGGGTGACGCCTGGTTCATCATGCGCGAGCAATTCGGCGGGCTGGATATGCTCAGGTCAGAAGTATTCCGGCGGGACCCATCCAAGGCTATCGATTCATTCACCAGGTTCTTCAGCGGTTTGCGTGACGAACTCATCGCCGTTGACGATTTTCCCCGGCTGTTGGAGCAGTCCCGCATAGCGCTGGCGGCAAACGACACCGAGGATTGGGAGGAATCGTTCCGGCAATTGGAGGATCACTGCCGTGTCTTTCCCCTGTTTCAGCAGTGGAAGGCGGCTGAAGGCTTGATCGATTACGGCGATATGATCGAGTCGTGCTGGCAGTTGATCACTGATGATCCTCAAGTCCTTCGGAAACTGCAGGGCCGCTATCGAACCATAATTGTCGATGAATTTCAGGATAACAATCACGCCCTCAACCTGCTGGTAGACCTGCTCTCCGGCTCGCGCCGCAGCGTAACCGTGGTTGGTGACGAGGACCAGTGCATTTACAGCTTCCGGGGCGCCAGCCATCACAATTTTGATGATTTCAGGGATCGTTATGGCGCCAATGCTAATTACCGCGAGATCGTGTTGGACCAGAATTACCGCTCCACCCAACCCATACTCGATCTGGCGGAAAATGCCATCAGTCTTAATACGGGGCGCACTGGCAAGCAGCTGCGGTCAGTCAGCGGGACGGGGACCAGGCCTGAACTGGTCATCGGCAGCCGGGAACAACAGTTAAACTGGCTGGTCGAACGGCTCGGGGATGTCCAGAAACGCAGGCTACCTCTGGGCGACAACGCTATCCTGGTACGCACCCACCGCCAGGCCGAAACAGTGGTTACCGCCCTGGAGCGCCACGGGATACCCACCCAATACCTGAAAGTCGATTTCTTCAGAGTGCCTGCGATCAGGAGCATGCTGAGTTGGTGCGCTGCGGTGGCGGGAGGCGCCGGCGCGGGCATCGGACTGTACCGCTTGCTCAGTCAGGCAGGTCAGGGACCGGGGCAGCGTGAGTACGGCTGGGCCCTGGATGAACTTGATCCGGGTTCCGAACAGTCGCCCAATACCATGCCGTTGGCGCGGATATCACCCAATGTACAACGGCTCGTTACTGCTATTCAGCAGTTGCGGGAACAGGCTGCCGAGCGATCCGCGGCAGAGCTGGTCCGCGCCATACTGATCGCCACCCGCATGTATGGCCCACACCTGCGTTCAGGATTCCATGGTGATCGGGTAGCCGTTGCTAACCTTAATTATTTTACGCAGTTAGCCGAGGGATTCAGTTTCCAGCACAGCGAGAATTCCCTGGAGCGCTTTGTACGCTATATGGCGGTGCTGCGCGAGGCCCGGACCGTCGAGGGTGTGCCGCCTCACACAGCTCCGCGGGCCGACGCCGTGGTAGTACACAATATCCATCAGGCCAAGGGATTGGAGTTCCCTCACGTGTATATCCCGCTGCTTCAGTCAGGGGTTTTTCCTGTCAACTACCGCCGGCCTGCTGCCATGGATACGCCCCCCCGGCACTGGCGCAGCTGGCAGCCGCTGAAGGAGATATCCGCCAAAGAGGCGTACTATGAGGAGGAGGTCCGCATCTTCTTCGTGGGACTGACCCGCACCGAGCAGACCCTCACCCTCCTGGCGCCAGCTAAACGGCAGTCGCCGCTGATAAAAAACATTTCCAAGGAACTATACGAGGTCACTAAAGTGCTGCAGACAACCGAAACAGAAATGCAAGACACTCACCAGGAACTGCTGGTGGAACTGCGGGCCGACCTGTCACGAGAACTGCTCGCGGGCCGCTTTGAACAGGCCCGGTCCATTGTCGACGCCATGAGCCAGGTAACCGAACACGGCAAAGGTCTGACGCCTGACTGGGATACTCTCCCACTGGGGCGCCGGCTCAGGGATCGACTGGAGGGTACACCACCCATTCAGATGCCCAGGGACCAGGTCCTGCACCTCAGCGCCGGGGGCATCGACACCTATGAGAGCTGCCCCCTGATGTATCGCTTCAGTAAAATTGACCGCATACCCGGTCTTACCGAGAACCGGCCTGCTCTGGCCCTGGGCAAGGCCGTGCACGAAGTGCTGGAAATGTATCACCAGCCGGGGGGGGCGCGCCGCTCTGTTACCGAGCTGCTCGAGGAGCGCTGGCGGCCGGGGGAGTTTACCTATCCCCAGGAAGCCGACCAGCACTACAAAGACGCTATGGCTATGCTCACCACCTACGCCGGGGTCCATCCTGCTGATGGTCCGCCGGTGGCCGCCGTGGAATACCGCTTCCAGTTTCCACTGGGCGATACCATCATCACGGGCCGCATCGACCGCATCGACATCGACAGCGATGGCCGCATCCGCCTGGTAGATTACAAAACGGGCAAAACGCCCCAAACGCCGTCTGCCGCCCGCCGGGACATGCAGCTGGGCTTGTACTCATTGTACGTGGAGCAGGCCGCCGAGGTGGAACTGGCGGGACACAGGCTGGGCCGTCTGCCCGACGAGGTGACTTACTACTATCTACGGTCCGATGAGCCCGAAGTGACCATCTCCTACCAGCCCGGCGAGCTGCTGGGCCACCAGGATCGCATCACCGCCGTGGTGGAGGGCATCCGCCGGGGCGACTTCCCCGCTGCCACCAGCGACGCCCCCTGCCGCTATTGCGACTACCGGGAGCTGGTCTGCCCCAAATGGGAGGATGAGGGTTAGGATAGGGGATATTGAAGATTGATGATTGATGATTGATGATTGATGATTGATGATTGATGATTGATGATTGATGATTGATGATTGATGATTGTTGATTGATGATTGTTGACTGAAGATTGTTGATTGATGATTGATGATTGATGATTGGAAGAGGTAAGAATATCTTACCCTCGGTATCAATGGGTATCCGGTTATCATTATTCGGTATGCGCAGGGCGCGACAACTAAATTCCCCTGCCAAATGGTCTAGTATAACCTATTACAGCTGACGTGACAGATAGTAATACACAAGTTACCCAGGGCAAGCCGGCGGAGTACGGCCACGCCCTGCTTGAACGGCGCTACCGCCTGACGACCGGGTTGATCCGCCTGAAGGGCAAGCGGGTCCTCGACTTCGGTTGCGGGAATGGCGCCCAGACGGTGCAGTTTGCCGGTCCGGACTGCGAGCTCCACGCCTTGGATATAAACCAAACCAACCTGGATATATTGTCCGATTATCTATCTGATCACCGCATCGGCAGTATTCATCCCACCTGCTATGGCGGAGACAGGCTGCCCTTTGAGGATAACTATTTTGATGCGGCGCTCAGCTATGACGTACTGGAGCATGTTGCGGATGAGACCCGTTCACTGGAGGAGATCAAGCGAGTATTGCAGCCCGGTGGCGAGTTGGTCATATCGGTGCCCAACAAATGGTGGATTTTCGAAACCCACGGCGCCAATCTGCCGCTATTGCCCTGGAACCGGGTGCCCTTTTTCTCCTGGCTGCCCCGGCCGCTGCACAGCAGGTGGGCCAAGGCGCGCATTTACAAGAAAGGCGATATTATCAGTCTGCTGCAGAGCAACGGTTTTGAGATTAGCAGCGTTCATTACATCACTGCTCCTATGGATAGGGTGAGCAACCCCCGCTTGCGGCGCTGGCTGCGCAGATGCATTTTCCGGGACGATACTACACGTATCCCTTTTCTAGCTGCTTCTATCCTCATACACGCCAAGGTGAACCCATGAGTACTCTTGCCAAATTAATCCTTATTAACACTGTGGCTTTGGGCGGACTGTGGGCGCAGGACGACTTCCGCCTGCCCGCCGACGCCCCCAACGACTGGCTGCTGGCCTTTGTCGATGTGGAGACCACCGGCCTGGTGCCGGGCTACCACGAGATGATCGACATCGGGGTGGTGCTGGCCGAACTGGACGGTACGGAGTTGGCCCGCACTTTCATCCGCATTATGCCCGATCACCCGGAGCGCACCTCACCTGAAGTGCCCGCCATCAACGGTTTTGACGTGGACAAGTGGCGAAATTACGGGGCACTATCGACTACACAGGCCGTCGACAGCCTGGTAGCATTTTACGGGCAGCATACCGGTGACCGGCAGGTACTCATGGTGTCGTACAACAGCCAGTTCGATGCCGCCTTTCTAGATCACCTGTTCCGGTCTGCCAATCGCAGCTGGCGCGAGCTGCATTACTATTTTGTACTGGACCTGCCATCCATGGCGTGGAGCCTGGGACTGCGCCATTTGTGGGGCTCGCGCTTATCGGAAGCGTTGGGCATCAAGGACGAACCACATACGCCTGATGAACACACCGGCATCACCGGCGCCGACCTGAATATCCGGGTATACCGGGAGCTGTTGGCGCTCTAGTATCGCCCTGATGAGGCCCTAAAACTCAGGGCCTGAAATCAAAGTAGGCCCTGAAAATGTCCTTCCAGGTTACTATCCCCCTG
>DAOWIJ010000159.1 GCA_030640955.1 Fidelibacterota bacterium | reverse complement strand
CTACTGAGTTTACTGGGCCTGAACGACTTCGTAGTCATTGACTTCGAGACGACCGGTCTTGACACCGCCAAATCCAGGATTATCGAAATTGCCGCCGTGCGCTTCAGCGATGGAGAGGCAACCGGCAGCTATCAGCAGCTGATCGACCCCGGAGAACCCATTCCCCGTGAGATCATCGAACTCACCAATATTTCCGATGAAATGGTGGCCGGTCAACCCGCCATTGAGGATGAGGCCCAGACTTTAATAGACTTCGTCGGCGCTTCACCCCTGGTGGCCCACAATATCCGGTTCGACCTGGCATTCCTGAACAATGTCCACGAGCTATTGGGCGCCGGCCGGAAAGCAGCCAATCCCCTTTATGACACATTAAGCCTGGGCCGGACAGTTGCCTTTCATCACAACGGTTTTTCGTTAGGCGCCCTGTGCGATCATTTTGGGATCAAGCAGGCATCAGCGCACCGGGCTTACGATGACGCCCTCAATACCGGCCATCTGTTTCTCCACCTGGTCGAAGAGTGTGCCAGTTTGCCCCTGCCGGTCATTCAGACCCTGTTGGCCGTGCAATCGCATATTGAGATACCCAACAAGGCCCTGTATATCGCCATCGCCAATGCCATGACCTCAGCGGGCCAGGTAAAGGGGCTCACTGTATCCAAGATAAAACGCCCTGTTCGCAGCGCGGTCTATGAATTCGAGGGCGCCGGTAATTTTGAGCCGGTGCCGCCGCAAAAGTACTTTGGCGAGGAGGGTGTTCTGAAGACCGCCTGGCCCGGCTTCGAACCGCGACCCGTGCAGATCGAATTTGCCGAGGCCGTTGCCACTGCCATGCAGGACAATGAAATCCTGATCGCCGAGGCGGGCACGGGCCTGGGTAAATCCATGGCCTATGTTCTGCCGGCCATCAGCCAGACCTGGATCAACGAGACTCCAGTGGTTGTATCGTGCCAAACCAAGCATCTGCAGGAGCAGCTCTTCTACCAGGAGATTCCCCGGGTCGTTGAAAGCCTGGAAGCGCCCGTGAAAGCAGTATTGCTGAAGGGACGATCCAACTATCTGTGCCGTACGCGGCTGGAAACCCTGATAAATAATGCCGCCCGCTTGCTGGGACCGGAAGATTGCGAGCAATTGCTGCCGCTGTTGGTCTGGGAGCAGGTTACCCGCACCGGTGATATAGATGAGTGTCCCGGGTTTACCACCAGATGGAGCGCTCGGCTGTGGGCCATGCTGCGCAGTGAGCGGGGATATTGCCTGGGCAAGGCCTGTGGGCGCTATAACGGCTGTTTTCTGGGCCCTGTTCGACGGGCCGCCAAGTCGGCCGGCCTGCTGGTGGTCAATCATGCCTTGTTGATCGCCGATTCGGCCGATGATATCGGGCTGTTGCCGGAACATTACAACCTGGTTGTGGATGAGGCCCACAATCTGGCCAAGGTAGCCACGGATCAACTGACCCTTGAATTCGGGGAGAACGCCGTCCGTAATCTGACCGAAAACTACCTGGGCAGCCGCTACCGGAGAATCTTCCGTAACCAACTGCGTGATGCCCTGTCGATAACCCATAACGATAATTTATACGGCGATATACAGTCCGCTGCCAGGGTTGCCCACGGCAATACGGTGGCCTTCATGGAGGCCTATGGCGCCATGCTGCAGATTGCGCCTGATCCGGACCGTAATTACAGTACCCAGCTGGTACGGTATGTTGACCCCAAAATAGAATTTCGCGGCCTTGAGGAGGCCCTGGAGGTCCTTGCAGGCGCACTGACGGAGTTCATCGCGTTACTGCGCAAGGCCCACGAGGCCTTATCGAATTCGGACCTGTCTTTAGGTGATAGCTTGATCAACGAGCTGGGCAGTGATCTGGACAACGCGCTGATGCTGGAAACCGCATTTCGCCGTACGGCCCGGGAGGCCCCTACCGGCAACGAAGTCCTCTGGCGGGAACAGCGGACAGTACCAGCCGCTGAGGTAAAGATAGTGCTGCGCTGCGCGCCGTTGGATGTGGGAGATTTCCTCAGTGAGCGCATCTTTGAACGCCGGCCCGGCACGGTGATGTGCTCGGCCACTTTACAGGTCAACGGCAGTTTCGATTATTACCGCCGGGAAGTGGGGCTCTCCCGGCCAGACTTCCGTTGGCCGCTGCGGGAGATGGAATTCCCCTCACCATTTCTGTACGAGGAGCAGTGCCTGATTTTTAACTGGGAAACCGGTACCGACGTTACCAGTCCCGAATATGCGCCGGCGCTGGCTGAACTGATATACGAGCTAACCGACCAGGTTGAACGCCGCTTATTAGTGCTTTTCACATCGTATGCACAACTGCGGGCCGTCCACGAATCGCTCTACCATCGGTTACACCGCTCAGACAGGCTGCTCATCACCCAATACGCGCGCAGCAGCCGCGGCAGTTTGCTGCACGCCTTCAGGGAACACAAGCGCTCGATCCTGTTGGGAACGGCCAGCTTCTGGGAGGGCGTGGACCTGCCCGGCGATCTTCTGGAGATGGTCATCGTGGCCCGCTTGCCATTCGCAAATCCCAAAGACCCCATCATCGAGGCCAAGGCTGAGAAGATCGAGGAGCGAGGCGGCAACGCCTTCATGGACTTCCAGGTGCCCGAGGCCATCACCAGGTTCCGCCAGGGTTTCGGGCGGCTGATCCGGACAACCTATGATGAGGGACTGTTCATTGTTGCGGACAGCCGGGTGCAGCGCCGCCGCTACGGGCAGCTCTTCCTGGACGCCCTGCCGGTAGAATCCACGCCATTTCGATACGTGGACCGCATTGTTAACCTTGCGAGCAAGACTTTATTTCATGAAATTGGTGCTGCAAATAATGAGTAATCAGGATTAATCGTGTTTATCATACTATGAGCCGGTTTGTAGTTAACAATCAGGAATATTCCCTTGCTGATTTCAAGCAATTTATTAAGTCTGCGGAGCAGGTCCATATTGAACCGCAGGTACTCTCACTGCTTGCCGATAACCGGCTTGCTCTGAACGAGCTACTGGCCAAGAGTGACCGTCCAGTCTACGGGGTCAATACCGGGTTCGGCAAACTGAGCAACGTGGTCATATCCCCTGAGGATCAGCTCGATTTGCAGATCAACCTGTTAAGGTCCCACGCCGCCGGTGTCGGAACGCCGCTGGATGACGATACGGTACGCCTGGCGCTCCTTCTGAAAGTTATTTCCCTAAGTCAGGGCTACAGCGGTGTCCGGCCGGAGGTGGTGGCGCTCCTGGCCGCTATGATCAACAAATCGCTTTTACCGGTAGTGCCTTCGCAGGGTTCCGTGGGGGCCAGCGGAGACCTGGCGCCACTGGCGCATCTCTGTCTGCCGTTAATTGGTGAAGGCGCTATCAGGCTGGCTGGGGAGGACCTGCCGGCAGCGGAGGCTTTTGCCAAGCACGGCCTCGAGCCGCTCACACTACAGCCTAAAGAAGGGCTGGCGCTTATTAATGGAACTCAGGTATCTACCGCCATCGGTGTATTGGGCGCCATAAAGCTGGGGAACCTGGTTAAGGCCGCCGATATTATCGGCGCCTTGTCCCTGGATGGCCTGATGGGTACCCCGGCGCCTTTTACGGAAGAAGTCCATCGGCTCAAGCGGCACGCAGGGCAGCGGGACTCGGCTGCTAACCTGCGAACACTGACCAAAGGCAGCGCCATCAGGGAGAGTCACAGGCAGGATGATCAACGCGTACAGGATATTTACTCACTGCGTTGCATGCCGCAGATCCACGGGAGCTGCCGCGATGCGGGGGAATTTGCCACAAATCAACTGGTGAATGAAGCCAACAGCGTGAGTGACAATCCACTGGTCTTTGCAGCTGAGGGCCGCATTATCTCCGCCGGGCATTTCCACGGAGAAGTCACTGCCATGGCCTGCGATCTGGGTGCGATTGCCGCCGCGGAACTGGCCAGCATCAGCGAACGGCGGATATTCGCCCTTACCGCCGGCAATTATGGTTTACCGCCTTTCCTGGTTGCCAATCCAGGTCTAAATTCCGGCTTCATGATGGTCCAGGTGACAGCGGCGGCCCTCGTATCAGAAAATAAAACCCTGACGCACCCGGCCAGCGTGGACTCAATCCCCACTGGCGCCGACCAGGAGGACCATGTGCCCATGTCGCCGTGGGCGGCCCGTAAATTGCTTACAGTCATCGCTAATCTTGAGAACGTACTGGCCATAGAATATTTACTGGCCTGCCAGGCCATCGATTTCAGGGACGGGCTGGAATCTGGTAAGGGCGCTATGGCAGCCCATCGGCTGCTCAGGGCCAAAGTAAGCAGATTGGAACATGACCGGGTGCTGCACCCTGATATGGTTGCTGCGGCCGAGCTGATTGCCTCGGGAGCTCTGGTAGAAGCGGTGGAATCCGTGGTACAACTGCGATGAAAAAACAGGTCGTCACCGAAGATATAGTGCGGCAGGCACATCGCTCCGGCAAGCCGCTGGAAGTCAGCGATGGCGCTATCTTTACGCCGTCGGCCAAAGACGCCCTGCGGGCCCTTAAAGTGCAGCTTATCCAGGAGGGGCAGCTCCGTGAACACCTGCCGGTGACGCCCGCTTTCCGGGTGGTGGGGGTGGCCACGGATCACGGCGGCGTTGTGGTCAAGAAGTGGGTCTGCCAGGCGCTGGAGAGTTTGGGCGTGGAATACCGCGATCATGGTGTTGATGATGACTCCGAAAGTTGCGATTACCCTGATAAGGCCGCGGAGATCGCCGGAAAAGTTCAGGATGGCACCTACTGGCGCGGCATTGTTATCGACGGGGCCGGTATCGGTTCTGCGATAACCGCCAATAAATTCTACGGGATCCGCGCCGGTCTGGTTTACGATACTCTCACGGCCAATAATGCCCGGGCGCACAACAATGTAAACATGATCACCCTGGGCGGCCAGTATCTGGGCAAAAAGGTGGTGGAGGAGATAGTGCGTATTTTCATCCAGACCGAATTCGAGGGCGGCCGCCACCAGCGGCGAATCGATAAAATACAGATTATTGATCAGGAAGGGAGGAAATAAGTGGCAACAGGCGAATTGCGCGAAAGCCTGACATTCGATGATGTGCTTCTGGTCCCGGCATACTCCAACGTATTGCCAAAGGACGTTGATCTCACAACGCAATTGACCAGTAAGATCCGCCTTAATCTGCCCTTTGTCAGCGCCGCCATGGATACCGTTACTGAAAAGGACATGGCCATCGGTCTGGCCAGGCACGGTGGTCTGGGAGTGTTGCACCGCAACATGACTATTGAGCGCCAGGCGGCGGAAGTCGACCTGGTGAAGCGTTCTGAAAGCGGGATGATCCTTGATCCGATCACGCTGCAGCCTGAAGTGACCATTGGTGAGGCCATGGAAGTCATGGGCCGGTATCATATTTCCGGGGTGCCCATTGTGGAGGCGGGCCGACTTAAAGGCATACTGACCAACCGCGATATCAGGTTCGAGGAAGACCTGAGCAAGCCTATCCACAAGTGCATGACCAAAGAGAACCTGATTACCGTACCACCCGGCACCACGCTGACCGAGGCCAAGGCGGTCCTCCAGCAGCACCGCATTGAAAAAGTCCTGGTGGTGGACGATGCCGGTGAACTGCGGGGGATGATCACCGTCAAGGATATCCTTAAAAAGGAAAAGCATCCCTTGGCCAGTGTTGATGACCACGGTCGACTGCGGGTGGGTGCAGCTGTCGGTACAGGCTCTGACACTCTGGAACGGGCCCAGGCCCTGGTGGACGCGGCAGTTGATGCCCTGTTTGTGGATACGGCCCACGGCCACTCGGAAGGAGTTTTGCAGACAGTTAGAAACCTGAAGAAGCACATTTCAAAAACCGAGGTGGTAGCTGGTAACGTGGCCACCCGTGACGGCGTCCTGGCCTTAATTGACGCCGGGGCAGACGCCGTTAAAGTGGGCATTGGGGCCGGGGCCAGCTGCACGACCCGGATCGTGGCCGGAATTGGCGTGCCGCAGTTAACCGCGGTTATGGATGCAGCTTCGGTGGCCGGGAAAGCCGGTGTGCCCATCATCTCCGATGGCGGCATGCGCTATTCCGGTGACATTGCCAAATCCCTGGCGGCCGGGGCGAACTCGGTGATGCTGGGCAGCATTTTTGCGGGCATGGATGAGAGTCCCGGTGAGACCATCCTTTACGAGGGACGACGCTTTAAGGTATACCGGGGAATGGGCTCCATCAGCGCCATGAAAAAGGGTTCCAGCGATCGCTATTTTCAGGAGGGTACGGCCAAATCCAAACTGGTGCCGGAGGGGATCGAAGGTAAAGTACCCTATCGTGGACCGGTAGCCGATACCATACATCAGCTGAGCGGTGGTCTGCGTGCCGCGATGGGCTATTGCGGGGCCGCCAATATCAAGGAACTCCATGCCAAGCGCGTATTTCTCAAGGTAAGCGGCGCCGGGATGACCGAAAGCCATCCCCACGATGTATCCATCACCGAAGAGGCCCCCAATTACCGGGCGCCTTCGGTGAAATAAAAGAGCGCCGGCCGAGCAGCGCTCTGCATAAGGATTTACTGTACTATCTGGAGTCAGGAACCGAAGCGGAGGGAAATCATTCTGTTCAGACGTGACTTGAGCCGCGCGGTTTTATTTTTATGGGTGAGCTTTTTCTGAGCTGCTTTATCTAAAGACTTGGCAGCGAGCTGCAAGGCATTCTGTGCTTCTTCAGGCGTATCGGCTTCATGTACCTTGCGGATCAGGCTCCGGATACGGGTTTTGGCAGCCTTGTTTCGGTCCTTACGGATAACAGATTGGCGATGCCTTTTAATTGTTGATGCGTGGCGGTCCATTTTTTTGTATACTATCCTCCAGTTAAGGGCCGGAAATTAAATAAATACTTAGGCATTGGCAATCAGTCAGACAGAAATTCTACATGTCAGAGGTAGGAAGTAGGTAAGCCATGGCTCATTTTCCAGAATCTCATCTATTAAGGGAGGTCCCGATCTTCAGTGAGTTGCGGGACGATGACCTGCAGACAATCATGGATATGGCGGTCAAACGATCCTTCCCAAAGGGCAAAATGATCGTTATCGAGGAAGATCAGGCTGACACGCTGTATATCATTGAAAAAGGCAGCGTCAAGATCACCCGGCTGAATGAAGACGGCCGCGAAGTGATTCTGGCCATTCTCGGGTCAGCCGAGTTCTTTGGTGAAATGGCCTTACTGGACGGACAAGGCCGGTCGGCCAATGTGATGGCCTTGGAGGATGCCGTACTTTATACTCTTAACCGCCGCGATTTTCTGGACGTGTTGAACCGCTTTCCCTCCATTTCAATCCAGCTGCTCCGCGAAATGGCCATCCGGCTGCGCAAATCGGACCAACAGATTAAATCCCTGTCATTATCGGATGCGGAACACCGTATCGGAATAGCGCTCCACAGGATCGCCGATGACATGGGCTTTTTCAAAATGGGGCAGGTTGTCGTACCGCAGCTGCCGTTTCAACAGGATATTGCCAACCTGGCCGGCACCAGCCGGGAAACCGTTTCCAGGATGCTCAAGAACCTTGAGTCAAAGGGCCTGTTGGAGCGCGAAGGGCGCAAATTGATTATCAAGGATTACGCAACCTTCACCCGGCTATTTGGCTAATTACGACAGCAATTTTCTCTTACCCGAATAGATACGTAATTGCCTGTGGGTGACTCTCTGGTGAAAAAAATACGGGCTGGATCTCAGCGGGCGGTAGCCCAGGCTATCAGTTTAGTTGAGAACCAGGTTGACGAGGGCAAAGCGTTACTGGGCCAGCTATACGACCCGCAAAGTAAGGCTTATCGCATAGGCCTTACCGGACCGCCTGGAGCCGGTAAAAGCACGCTGGCGAAAAATCTCGCAACGCTGTGGCGTGATGCCGGAGCAAAGGTGGGGATAATCAGTGTAGATCCCACCAGCCCGTTTACTGGTGGCGCCCTCCTGGGAGACCGGCTGCGTATGGCCCAGCTGTTCGGCGACAGCAAGATTTTTATCCGCAGCATGGCGACACGCGGTGCGACCGGGGGACTGGCGGCCAGAAGCGAGGACGTCAGCCTGGTGCTGGAGGCCGCCGGTTTTGAAGTGCTGATTCTTGAAACCGTGGGCGTTGGGCAGGTGGAATTAGACATTATGAACGCCGTTGACACGACGGTCCTGGTATTGGTGCCGGAATCGGGGGATGAGGTGCAACTGATGAAGGCCGGCATAATTGAAATCGCCGATATCTTCGTCATCAATAAATCTGACCGGCCTGGTTCCGGCAAACTGAAAAAAGCCATCGAACAACTGTTGGAGTTGAAAAACGACCAGGACGATTGGAATCTACCGGTGGTGAACACCTGTGCCACCAGCGGCGAAGGCACTGCGGAATTGTTCGACTGCATCACCCGCCATCAACAGTATCTGGAGCATAGCGGGACTATCACAGGGAACCGGGTGGAGCGTGACAAGCGTCATGTAAAGGAAATCGTTAACGGTGAGAAAATGGACGCTTTCTGGACTCCGGAGAAAGAGAACCTGCTTGATCAGCAGGTGGGGAAGATGTCACCCATGGAATTATCCAGATTGCTTCTGGAGCAGGACTAAGACAGTATGCCGAAAGTAGATGAGATGAGTTTCCTGGATCACTTGGAAGAACTCCGGTGGCGTATACTTAAATCGATGGCGGCCATTATCGTGATAGCCATTGCAGCCTATACAAGGGCTGACACGATTATCAATTTTCTGACCGCTCCGGCGTTGCGCCTCGAAACACCGGTAATCATGCAGGCCTTGCGGGTCTCGGATATGTTCATGGTCCAGTTGATCGTCAGCCTGCTGACCGGACTGATCGTGGCTAGTCCCATCGTCCTCTATCAGATCTGGCGCTTTATTGCACCGGCCATGGTACGATCATCCAATTTGCTGACTCTCGCGGTTGTACTTTCCGGGAGCATATTTTTTATTGCTGGTCTTTCCTTTGGCTACAAGGTGTTGCTGCCCTTTTCTCTGCGCTTCTTCACTTCACTCGGAGGCGAACTTGTTCAGAGCAATTTCAGTATTCACTCCTACCTGGGTTATGCAGCCTGGATGCTGTTGGCCGCCGGTATGGTATTCCAGTTGCCGGTAATTTCGTTTATTCTGACGCGGATTGGCCTGCTGACACCGGCCTTTCTACGCCATTACCGGCGCTATGCACTGGTTACGATACTGATCTTTGCTGCCATCATGACGCCACCCGATCCCCTCAGCCAACTACTCATGTCGCTGCCGTTACTGGGCCTGTACGAGTTCTCCATCCTTATTTCCCGCATTTTTCTCCCGCGGGCATTAACGTCAAAGGCGTAAATTGCGCACAATCACGGTTAAATCTTGAAAGTTCGTCTGAGCGATATAGCAAGCCCGATTCTCGATGACCTGAAGTTATTTCAGAAGGAATTCGAGAATGCCCTCCGGTCCGAGGTGCGACTGGTCAATACCATGGTGCGCTATGTTCTGCGTAACCGGGGCAAGCGTTTGCGGCCTATTCTCACCATCCTTTCAGCCCGCATCAGCGGCCAGCCATCTCTTGACAGCATGAAAGCCGCCGCCCTGGTAGAGATCATTCATATCGCCACCCTGATTCATGACGATGTCGTGGATGAGTCCAATTTGCGCCGGGGCTGGCCGTCCATAAAGCGGGTCTTCAATAATAAGAAAGCCGTTCTGATAGGCGATTATTTCCTGTCCAAAGCTCTGAGCAATATGATCAGCCTGCGCAACTTCAAGGCGCTGGAGACCCTCTCCAGTACTGCGGAGAGATTGAGTAGCGGGGAGATCCTCCAACTGGAAAAGGCGCTTATGGGCGGAATGTCGGAAAAGGTCTACTATCAGATGATTAAGGATAAGACGGCCAGTTTGTTTGCCACGGCCTGCGAACTGGGAGCGCTAACGGCCTCCGACAACCAGGAGCATTGGACCGCCATGCGGACCTTTGGTGAAAACCTGGGCATTGCCTTCCAGATCAAAGACGACCTTTTCGATCTTTTGGGAGATAAGGCTACTCTCGGCAAGCCCGTATCATTTGATGTAAAAAGGAATAAGCGTACCCTGCCTCTGCTCTACGCTCTGAAGCAGATGAGTCCTATGGAGCGCCGTAAGTATCTATGGGCACTGAAACGGCACGGCAGCCGGGGTGACCTGGCCAGACTCCGCCGACTCATTGAAGACAGTGGCGGCATCGATTATGCCGAGGGACAGATTGTTCATTTTGGTAATAAGGCCTTGGAAACGCTACGGATATTCCCACCGTCCACTTATAAAGATTCGTTGACCGATATAGTGCGTTTCAATGCCCAGCGTGCCTGGTGATCAATGGATCGGGCCCTGGTGATTCGCTTCAGCTCGATTGGCGATATAATCCTGTCAACCCCCGTGGTCAAAGCGTTAAAGGCTAAACATCCGGAGCTGCACATCGATTATCTGGTCCATGAAAAATACGCACCCCTGGTGGATTGCTTTGATCCGGCTCCGGATTGTACCGTGAAGTTCCCTGCATCAATTATGACGGGCGATTTACCCGCCTTCTCCAGGGAATTAGCCAAAACGCCATATGACCTTGTCGTTGATCTGCATGATTCCCTGCGCAGTAAAGTAGTGCGGAAATTCTTGCGCCAGGCCCAGTTAGCCATTTATCGCAAACCCCGGCTGAAGAGATGGCTGCTGTTCAATTTGCATATCAACCGGTACGGCCCCGATTTTGATGTGGTAAGGGAATACCTGCGCTATAGTGGCCTCGACGATGTGGTCGACGATCCGGCGCCGGCCTTGAAGGTCGATCACGATGAAGCGGAACGGACGCTTCAGTTATTTGGGCTTGAGGGGCCGTATCTGGTGTGTGTACCTGGCGCTGCCTGGCCCCAGAAATCGTGGCCCACCGACAAATACGTAAAAGCGCTAAAAAGGATCAGTGAAATTGGTAACTTTACTATCGTTTTAATTGGCGGTCCCGCAGATGATTTAATCGATACGATGACTGACGGGCTACCCGGGAAAAATATTATGAACCTAAAGGGCCAAACCTCGCTCGCGGAGGCCCTGCACATCCTATCCCGCGCACGGCTTACGCTGGGATCCGATACCGGGCTGGTGCACGCCTCGGAGGCGCTGGGTGTGCCGGTCGTATTACTGTTGGGGCCAACCTCGCGGGAAACCGGTGCGGCCTGTCATCATCCCGATTCACAAACTATTGAGGT
>DAOWIJ010000043.1 GCA_030640955.1 Fidelibacterota bacterium | reverse complement strand
GGCGCTGAGATTTTGTATCCAAATTATAAAAAATTTTTATTTAATACGCCCCCCCCCCCCCCCCCCTATGTCAAGATATTTCAGATTACAAGATGTCGAGGTTTTGAACACATTGCATCAAAATAAATGCAACCGTAGGGTTTTTCCCGGGGGGTCGCGGCTGCCGAGAATCCGGATTAATTAAATATTATATAAAGTCAACCGATTATAAGATAGGAAAGATGGGGGAATATTAAACCGCGGTGTCAGGGAAGGTGGTTTACACATGTTCACCCATAATAATATTGTGACTTCGAAGTCGGTCACCGCCCTGTGTCCCTGAGTGAATAGCAGGTGCTGACCAACAAGGAATACTTATATGAAATATTCGATTGGCAGGTTTGCGCTGATTATAATGTCAGTGATGGCAATGGCGGCAGGCGCTCGAGCCGCTGATGATAAGGCATCGATTTCGGGTAAAGCATATTTAGAGTACACTTATCCGGTCTTCCCTGATAGCCTGACGCACGCCGACAGTCTGGTCCAGTTTCATTTTACCCGCTTTTACTTTAATTACGAAACCAAAATATCCAAACTGCATTCCGTCAGGTTCCGTCTCGATGGAGATGACCAGGCGGACGGTAAGAAGTGGCGGCCATATCTGAAACACGCCTATGTGGCCTGGCATGACATAATTCCCGGTGCAACCGCCTACTTCGGTTTACAAGGGACACCCAACTGGTCTTATTCGGAGAAGTTCTGGGGCTATCGCAGTGTCGAGAAGACCATCATGGACCTGAACAAAATCGGTTCTTCCGCTGATCTGGGAGTGGGAATAAAAGGGCAGCTGCCTTGGGGCTTTGCCTACCACCTGCTTTACGCCAACGGTTCGGGTTACAGTCAGCCCGAGGATGACGACAGCAAAAAGGGTTACGCCCTGCTCGGCCTTGCGCCTGTGAAAGAACTGACCTCATCGGCGTTTGTCGATTACGAGTATAAAACCGCTGAAGATATTCGATTGACCTACGGCGCCTTTGGAGGTATCGATTTCAGTTGGATTAAGTTGGGTGGTGAGTACTTTCAGCGCAAAGAGGGCCCTACGGGTAAAACCGTTACCCAGACAGGCATTTCGGTGTTCGGCAGGCTGAGCTGGAAGGTGTATGGCTACCTGGGCAACGTGATCGGCCGGCTCGACATATATGATCCCGATGCCTCCCTAGTTAATAATGAAGCAACCTATGCGATTATCTGCTACGACTTTCGCGCTTCAAAGAAGTTCCATATCGTACCCAATTTCCGCCGTGGCTGGAGTGGTAACTGGCAAAAGATGGAAAATCCGGTAGATATTGTCTATGTTACCTTCGAATTCAGCTACTAAGCGATTTGTAAGGGTATCGCGCATCTGCTGACGTTTTGCGGGTGGCGCTTGGTCTTTCCCCATTCGCACATAATTATATAGCAACATTCCGGGATTGAACAAGTCCCTACAGGGATGCAATATTCGCCGGGGAAGGCCGCGGAATGAACCTTTTTAGGACTTGATCTTTGATCGATTCAGGAATACATTTGGCTTGCCGGTGCTATTAGTAAACGTCATTGCTCTGGGGGCTTTATGAAGTATTCTGCCGTTGCTTTTCTACTCCTCTCCACTTTTCTTCACGCTACCACAATAAACGTCCCTGCTGACTACTCCTCCATCCAGGCTGCCCTAAATGCAGCAGTAGAGGGTGACACTGTCCTCGTCCAACCAGGCACCTACTACGAAAATATCATGTGGCCCGATGTGAATGGGATCAAGTTGATCAGCGCTGGTGATTCGAGTAATACGGTTATTGACGGTGGTGGGATTAGTAGTGTTATTTATATGAATCCGGTGAACGCAACGATTGATACTACGACAGTGGTTCGGGGATTCGAGATTACGAACGGTGGAAATATCTCAAACGGGAGTGGCATTTTCATTCACGCTGCAAGTCCCACACTTACCAGTCTATTGATTAGTAATAATATGGCTAATCTTGATGGTGGAGGGATGTATCTCTCTAACGCTACCCCTACACTCACGGATGTGACTTTGAATGGTAACACAGCCTTTGGACGGGGGGGTGGGATATTTGTAGACAGTACTGGCTATGCCTCCTGGACGCGCGTGACTCTCTCCAGTAATACTGGTACCATCGGAGGTGGCGCGTATCTTAGGTATAGCAATTTATCTTTGCTAAATGTAACCGCGACAGGCAATACAGGTGGACAGGCCGGCGGCGGATTTTACCTTGATAATAGCGATCCCACATTTGCTTATGTCGACGTGAATAATAATATAGCCCAGGGTGGTGGTGGTCTTTACCTTGATTACAGTGATCCCAGTTTGTCAAATGTGACCGTGTCTGGTAACGTAGCTTGGATGAACAATAGATCTGGAGGTGGTCTTAATATCCACTATAGTGATCCCATGCTTGTGGATGTGACCGTGTCCGGCAACACTACTGTTTGGCACGGCGGTGGGATTTATATTAACGGTGGTAATCCAACATTAATAGATGTTACTGTTACCGAGAACGAAGCTAGAAATGGCGGCGGTATTTCTTACCACAATTGCGCACCTTCGCTAACAAACATCACAGTAACCAATAATACTGCAACCGAGGATGGTGGGGGGATTTATGTTGGCTATGTTGGCAGCGGAAGTTCTTCTCTGACTGGAATAAATGTGTCTGGGAATACGGCTAACGCTGACGGTGGAGGGATATATATCTCAAACGCTACTCCCACACTCACTGATGTCAGTGTTTACGACAATATTGGTGGCAACGGCGGTGGAATTTACTTCCACCTCAGTAATGCTGTTTTAACATCCGTGAACGTGAGTCGTAATACAGGGGGTTCTGTTGGAGGCCTTTACCTCTACAATAGTGATGCGATACTTACGGATGTGATAGTGGCCGACAATAATGGCGTTTCTGTTGGTGGGCTAATTATTTTTAGCAGTAACCCTAAGCTGACTTCCGTCACTGTGGCCGGAAACTCGGGTAAAGGTCTTTATTTCCAAAGTAGTAGTGGTGGTACGATATTAAATGCTACCATTACAGGAAATGCCAGTGGCCTCTACATTGAAAGTGGTACCCCCTCGATCGCCAGCTCCAATATCGCCTTTAACGGGGTTGGACTCCACAATGCCGATAACCTCAATATTATCGATGCCGATAGTGCCTGGTGGGGACACTCCTCTGGCCCCCATCACTCATCCCAAAACCCTACAGGTCAAGGAGATTCAGTAAATGCATTTGTGAATGTCACCCCTTGGCTCACAACTCCAGATATCACCGCACCACCTATTCCAGCACAGAACCTCATAACCACTGTAACGGGCAATGATTACATCAATCTATCATGGGATTCAAGCCCACTTAGCGACTTCGCTGGATTCAAACTGTATTACGACTCTGATTTAAGTGGATATCCATATGCCAACACCATTGATGTTGGGACGGATACATCCTACTCACTAACCGGACTGTTGCTTGGTACTACTTTTTATTTGAGTGTGACTTGCTATGACACTGACGGCAATGAAAGTTGGTATTCAAATGAAGTAGTAGCCACAACCAGAGTGCTGGAAGCACAAAATCTTGATATCGGCAATGAAGAAGATCAACAACACCTGACGAGCCATACACCATCAATCAAATGGGATTACTACGATAGCATGGCCGAACCTCAAGCCCACTACCATGCCCAAGTATCGAGCCTAGCGGATTTCTCAACAATTGACCTGTGGGATTCTGGTGAAATTGCCAGCAGTGCTGATTCTATTGTCTACGCAGGGAATGCACCTACGGATGGTGTTACTTATCATCTGCGGGTCAAGGTCAGCGCCGACGGATTTTGGAGCGGTTGGTCGTCAATAGAATTCAGGATGAATACAGCACCGAGTGCCCCGACTTCCCTGCACCCGATTAACAATGAAGTCGTTACTGCAATCCCTGCATTAGGTATAACAAACAGCACTGATGCCGAGGAAGATGCAATTACCTATAGATTCGACTTGTATGAAGACGCCGGGCTGACCACTAGATTAGATTCTGCACTCTACGTTGCTCCAGGCACAGATACAACAAGTTGGACGGTTTCTGTGGTCCTCCCAGATAACGGTCAATACTGGTGGACCGTAATCGCCCACGATGGCTACGAGTCCAGCATCCTCGCCGGACCAAATTCGTTCTTGGTCAATACGGAGAACAATGTCCCAGGTGCATTCTCCCTGGTGTCACCTGAGATAAATGGCAGCGTCTCGACCTTGACGCCTACATTCAGTTGGACCGCAGCGTTTGATCCGGATCCGCTGGATACTGTAAAATACTCCCTCGCAATATTAACACCCGAACCGGCACTTCAGGTGATTGATGCAGATACCGCTATCACAGTCCAAATCCTTAATCCACTGATCGATAACACCCGATATCATTGGCGAGTAATCGCTCGTGATCTACTTGGATTTGAAACAATCAGTGATGGCGACTTTCAACCATTCGTTGTTAATGCTGGAAATGATCCGCCATCACCAGTTTCATTAATTTCACCAGATTCAGTAAAGGTCCTTGATTTAACACCGCTCTTTTACTGGACGGCTGCCACTGATCCTGATCCGAACGACTCAATATATTATTATTTCCAATTTGCACCTGTATCTGTAGCACATATGATTGTAATCGTCGATATGTACCTTGACACAAACTCAGTAACCCTTGAAGATGATTTATCGGATAATAGAGCGTATTGGTGGACTGTGAATAGTATTGACAGGGCAGGCTCTATCACACAGACAGATACAGCAATCTTCTGGACTGATCTATTTCCAGAGTCGCCTGGATTCTTCGCAACAGTATCTCCTGCAATGGATGCTCAAGGCCTAGCACCCAATGTTGTATTTGAGTGGCAACCAGCCATAGATCCCGATCCCCTGGACTTGGTCAATTATTCACTGGGCTATGCCACTGAATGGACTGATTCGATTACCTATACCTGGATGCATGGCATAGTAGATACTACCGTAGTGATCAGCCTGGAGAATAATACGGAGTACTTGTGGATTGTGGAGGCTAAAGACTCGGATGGACAGGTCACGGTAAGTAACGATGGCAGTATTATGCGGTTTGTAGTTGGATCTTTAAGCATCGATGATTTGCCTGTAATCCCAGAGGATTATGCCCTGCATCAAAATTACCCCAACCCATTTAACCCAACATCAACAATCAGGTACGACCTACCAGAGTCAGCCAATGTGACCCTGGTGATATACGATATCCTGGGCCGAGAGGTGATCAGACTTGTGAATCAGGAAATGCAGCCAGGTTACCACAGGGCTGTCTGGGAAGCTAAAGATCATACAGGACGCGTGATGCCGACTGGGATCTACATCGCCCGGCTGACGGCCCCGGAATATAGCAAGTCCATCAAGATGCTGTTATTAAAGTAACTATCAGAGTAGTTCCGCAGGATGCGGGGCTGTTACTGAAATAGTTAGATGCATAGTCCCACCAAAGGCAGTGGCCTGCCCCGTTTTCCTGGCCTTAACTGTCTTTTGCCGGAATAAAGTAGAATCGCCGGAATTGCGGGATACGCCTGATCAGTTTTCCCACATCGTGCTGCACCATATACAGAGACGGCAACAGAAGCAGGGTTAGTGGCGTCGCGAAAAGAATGCCATACCCTAATGCCAGCGCCATCGGTGCAATAAAGGGATCAAACCCGCCAAAGCCGTAGGCCGTTGGCAATAATCCCGCCACGGTAGTGATCGAGGTGAGCAGGATGGGTCTAAAGCGCGAAGCCGTTCCTTCGGCGATAATGCGTATGTATTTTTTCTTGGGAGACTCACTCCGGTGCACATTTATGAAGTTCACCAGGATGAGCGAATCGTTTACAACCACGCCCATCATCCCGATCACACCCAGCATGGCCATAAAGCCCAAAGGCTGCGCGTGCATGGCAAAGGCGCCGATCACGCCGATCAGACCAAACGGAATTGCAAACATCACCAGGACCGGCTGTATTACGGAGCTGAACAGCAGTACCAGGATCAGGTAAATACCCAGTGCCGCCATCCCCAGAGCTTTTGCCAGACTGACCATCGATTTTTGTGTTTCCTCAGCCTCGCCACCAACCATCAGCCTGATTCCCGGCCAGTATGATGGGATATCAAAGTGCGCTATGACCTGCTCGATAGCTTGGAGGGGTGTGATCTGAGCGTTCTCCACCAGGTCCGCGGTAACGGTAATGGCGCGCTCACCGTCGTAATGATAAAAACTGGCGGTTCCGGTGGTAGGTCTGAAGGCCGCAACTTCGGCCAGAGATATCAGCCGTCCCTGGCGATTGGGAATCTTCAGTTTACCCAACAGATCGGGTGAGCGTCGGGCATCTTCTTCCAGTATTACCCGGAAGCCCACGTCCTCATCGCCGTATCTTACACTGGTCACTATCTGACCATCATAGGCCAGGCGTACATTTTGAGCAACGTCGGCCACGGTCAATCCCAACTCCGAAAGCCGGTCATGATCCAGATCGATCTCTACCTGATCCTTGCCCAGTTTGTCATCCCGTTTGATATCGGTCACTTCAGGTATGGTGCCCAGCATTGCGGCAATAGAATCCGCCAGCGATGTGCGCAGGTCGTCATTGGAGCCAACTATACGTAGTTCTATAGGCCGCCCAACAGGTGGGCCGCCACCGCCCAGCATAAAATGAACCGTCTCAAGGTTTTTCATGGTGTCGGTCTGGGCACGAATTTCATCAACGATAGATTCTGCTGAGCGCTCGCGTTTTGAAAAGGGCGTGAGCGTTATGGCACCCAGGGCCCAGTTTTCACTCTCACCGGGGGCAATGCCCAGTCCAATGCCCCCCTGGCTTCCCACCAGCCACCAGTAGGAGTCCAGTTCGCCATCAGGCAGCCTATCCAGCATCGCCTCAATCTGTGTGATCTGATCGGTGGTGGCATCCAGTGAGGCTCCTATCGGGAGCTCCACAATCATGTAAAATTCATCCGCCGTATCGCCAGGGAACAGAATGAACTGCATATACCGGGCGGCATACAATATAGCTCCAATCAATAATCCGATGAATACGACGATCACCACGTATCGGAACCGTAGAACAACCACAATGAATCGTTGGAACCAGGCCTTGACAGGCTCGAACCAGCTGCGGGATTTGGGTACAATATCCGAACCAGCATCACCTTCGGCCCCCCGTTGCTTATGAAGACGTTTATGCTTGCCCGCGGATATGTGCGCCGGCAGGATGAGCAATGCTTCCAGAAATGATACGGTCAATGCCAATATAATGACCAGAGGAATGGCGAATACGAACTTCCCAAGCATGCCGGACATGAAGAAAAAAGGACTGAAGGCCAGGATTGTGGTCAGGATTGTGG
This sequence comes from Fidelibacterota bacterium, assembly GCA_030640955.1. GTDB lineage: Bacteria > Fidelibacterota > Marinisomatia > SCGC-AAA003-L08 > TS1B11 > DAOWIJ01. The sequence goes on along the minus strand of DAOWIJ010000043.1, from coordinate 3,310 downwards.
CGAAAACCGGGCGGATTACTCTGTAAGTGCCTTCCACGGCGGCGTCATGCGGTGAACTTCCAGTCTCCATACGCTGGTAGATGCTCTCAGCCAGGACGATGGCGTCGTCAACAACCAGTCCTATCACCAGTATTACTGCCATCAAGGTCAGGATATCGATGTGAACACCAAACAGCGGTCCAATGAACAGCACACCCATCAATGTTAGTGGTATGCCCATGGCAACCCAGAAGGCGGTGCGGAAATTGAGGAATATGAACAGGACGATTATAACCAGGGTCAAACCGATCAAGCCGTTGGTGGAGAGCACGGATAGTCGGTCACGCACGAAACGTGACTGGTCCGCCGAGTACATGATCTCCACGTCGGGAGGCAGGAATTCACGTTGTTCATCCACGTAGGCCTTAACGGCATCAATCACCCGGATGATGTCCGCTGAACCCTTCTTAAAAATTGTGAAACTGATAACGCTTTGGCCATTCATGCGGAAGCGTGTTTTTTCCGGTTCGAATCCGTCCTCAACGATAGCGAGATCCTTGATCTTGATCCGGGGTCCGTCAAAAGCGGAGCGAACGATGACATCGCCAACCTCACGGCTGTCCTGAAATTCGGCCAGTGTGACAATGCTCTGGGCGCTGGTATAGGACTCAATGGAGCCGCCTGAAGCCCGTACATTTCGCATTTGTATAGCAGCCGCAATATCCCGCATTGGCAGCTGGTATTCATCCATGGCTTCACTTGATACTTCGATCTTTATTTCACGCGCCAGAAAGCCGGTTTTTTCCACATTGGAAACGCCCTCAATATCTTCCAGGCCTTTCTCCAGATACTTGGCCAGTCTTCTCAGCAATACATAAGGCGTTTTACCGGCAATGCCAACACGGATCACTTCCATATTCTCGGTTTTGATCTCGATAATCGTCGGGGTGTCCGTAACCTCGGGAGGAAAGGATGCGACCCGTCCGACAGCATCGCGGATATCCCGTTTGATCTACTCGCTATCATCCGCGTCCGGGTCCAGGGCGATGTTGATTACCGACATATTTTCCATGGAATAGGAAGTCAGCTTATCAATTCCGTCAACACCTTTGAGCTCATCCTCAATACGAGTGGTTACATTTATTTCCACATCCTCGGGGGAGGCGCCGGGATAGCGCGTGCTGACCATCAACAGATCCATGTCCACATCAGGGAACATGTCCCGTTTGATGGTTTGAAGAGAACCTATTCCAAGGATAAAGATCGCCAGGGTTAGAAGATTGGCAAGCAAATGATTGCTGGCGAAAAAACGGATAAAGGCTTTCATATACGATTTCCTATTCTGGTCTTTGTCTCTTAATCTAGATCAACTGGTCAATTAATGCCGTCATCTGCAGGGCCAGCTTCTGGTATAATGCCGCGTTTTGGGCATAATTCAGTCTTGCGTTTTCTTCATTATCATGGCTCTGGATTACAAATGCCAGGTCGCCCCGACCTTGACTATAGCGTTTTTGCTCCTCCTTGGTTTTGAGGCGCGCGGTTTCAATCTGGCGGCGATTGAGATCAAGGGCTTTTTCCATTTCTTCCAGTTGAATGAGAGTATTCCGCAGGCTCGCTGTCAAAGCCAGGGCCGCATCCTCCTCCGCAAGTGCCATTTGTCTAATCCTCAGGGTGTTTTTCCTGGCCCGGTTGTGTGCGGCGCGACTGCCTAGCGGATAATTTAACTGGAGAGAAATCCCCATGTCACTTTTGCCGGAACCGATTGAATTGCCAAATTCACTGTTGCCACTCTTTAACGCTAGCTGGGTGTTCATATACAGCTGGGGCCTGATCATTTCCTCCAGGCTGGTCTGCTGACGCTCCAGTATCTTTCTCTGGGTACCGATCGTTTTGAGAATCCTGGAATTCTGTCTTAATGTTGCCGCGGCATCCGTGTACGGGGGGATATTTATCCCGGCATACAGATTAAAATCGGGATCAAGGGTTGCTAATTCCCGATTCTGGGTAAGCACCGCCAGTTCGGCACGGATGCCCTCGTAGCGGGCTTTGAGCAGAACAACACCCTGTTCGGCGATACGCACAGCATCCTCAGAGCGTAATACATCAACCTTATCGACCAGGTTCGAGGCCCTTTTCTTTTGCGCCTGTTCCAACTGTTGTTCAGTCAGGTTCAGCCGCTCAGTGGCGATATCCACTTGCTCCCTCAAAAGTACCCAGTCGATGAATTTCATAGCCATTTTCAACAGGAAGTCTTCCTGGTTTTCCCGGGCTGATACGGTCGCAATTTCGACGGAAAGCTCACCCAGGTCATATCCGAGCCGGTCCAGAACACCACCCATGTTTTGCAGAAGTGGCTGGGAATAGGTCAGGTAGACGTTATTCTGATAATACTTGGATGGGCCCGTGTCAATCTCAAAAGCGGGTATGGTGGGATCACCCAGGTACTCTCCGAAGGGGATAGAGATAACCGGCAGTCCAATCTGGTTTGTATAGTCCGTGGCCCATGATAATGACAACCTGCCGCCGGTTTTCCAAAATACCCTTTGAGCCGTGGCATTAACGCCGGCAACTTCGATACGCTCTGGTGAAAAGGCCCCCGGAGGCATGGGATTCTGTCTGGCAAATGATGGTCCGGAAGAAATATGCCAGTCCTTGCCGCCAAGGTTCTCATCGCGGCTGTATTCCTCTACCCCTACCGTTAGAGATTCCTTCTCAAATAAGGGGTGGGACTGTTTCAGATAAGTCAGAAATTCATCGAGTGTTACGGTCTGCGCCCGCGGAACGGCAGGCCACATCAGTAACACAGCAAGAATAATAACAGCATTTCGTGACAAGTTCATCCCCAGTCCTTTCATTTATTCGAATGGGTTGCTGGAAACATGCATAGTTATGGTAAAATATATAAAAATCCTATATTGGATTGCTCAAAAATATTTCGGTATTGGCAATTGGACTGATGATCACGGATTTTGGTTGCCATACAGCAAAAATACTGTGCAAAAATTCTGATGCGGCTTTCTCGTTGAGGGCCAGATTCCTAAATGCAATGCAAGTTGTAGTTCAGGGAATTAATTTCACAGCGAATTACCGGCGGTAATATGGTGCAGGATAATAATAGGATCTTATGAATACGACAACTACATCACCACTTGAGACAAAATCACCATCCAAAAAGCCTTATAGTATTGGTGAAGAGATAGCCAACAGCCTTTCGCACGGTATAGGGGCGGCGTTAGGTATCGCCGGACTGGTTATACTGGTTGTCTTTGCCGCCCTGCAGGGCGATCCCTGGCGCGTTGTCGGATTTGCTATTTATGGAACTACACTGGTC
>DAOWIJ010000008.1 GCA_030640955.1 Fidelibacterota bacterium | reverse complement strand
GGCATCAGCCGCAACAAGCTGGTCAGCGCCATCGCCACCCGGGTGGACTTCCATGAGCCGGTACTGGAGGTGCCCCAGGGCGCTGAAACCGGCTTCCTGGCGCCCCTGCAGAGCGGCACCCTGCCGGTATCACGGGAAAAGCTGGTGCGGCAGTCGCTCACCGATCTGAATCTGCAGATCGTGGAGGATGTGCAGCAGCTGGTCAGGCGCCGGCGCCTGAACGAGGTGGCCTTCGGGCCTTTCGCCCGGCAGGTAACGGCCCAGTCTCAAGGTATCGATACGGCTATGGTGCGTCCCACCCAGCTGGGCGGCGCTACCGGCCTGGACCGCATTGTGGAGCGTCACGTTCTGCCGGAAGACACCAATGACGAGGAGCAACTGCACGGCGCCGTGCAACTGCTGGCCGATAATGTGGGCCACCAGCTGCGTCACTGGGGCCGTGTGGCCGGAAAGGTCGTATTGCAGGTCCACTACAGCGACGGCTACGAAAATCGCGCTACAGGCCGCCTGAGACGCAACGACGCCTATACCGTTACCGGGGAACTGGTGGCTCTCTACCGCCGGGCGAACCGACGCCGGGGACGCATTCGCTCCATCACCGTGGATGCCGCCCGCCTGCGGACCTTCGCCGACCATTTGGGCCTTTTTGGTCAGCGCCTGGAGCAGCGGGAGCGCCTCTCACACACCATCGATCACCTCCAGCGGCGCTACGGCAGCGGGGTGGTCATTCCGTTGAGCGCCGCCCGTGTGCAACAGCAGTAGCAGTTGCAGTGGCAGTAGCAGTAAGAAGTGGCAGCTGGCCCCGCCGATGGCGGGATACCATCGAGTATCAAGTATCGAGTATCTAACATCAAATATCCAATATCCAACATCTAATATCCAACATCTAATATCCAACATCGAACTCCATGTTTGCTCATCTGAACGTCCACGCCCAGACCTCCCCCATGCGGGGCACCGCACCCATTGAAGCGCTGGTGGACCGGGCCGTGGAATTGGGCCAGACCCATTTGGCCCTCACCGACGTCAACGGCGTGTGGGGCTTCGTGCGCTTTACCCAGGCGGCGGCACGGGCGGGCATCAAGGCCATTTGCGGAGCTCACATACTGGTGGGCGGCGGTAATGGTACTCCTCCACAGCAGGACGCCGTGCTGCTGGTGCAGGGCCGGGCAGGCTATGCCAACCTGTGCCGCCTGCTGTCGGCGGTACACGATGAAGACGATCCCGACCTGGTAAGATTGCTGGAGCTATTTGGCTCTGAACTGCTGGTTTTATGCCCCGAACCTCAACTTTTGGGTCGATTAGCCACAATTTTACCACCGCAAAGCCTGTTTGCCGAGCTGCGTCCCGGCCACGATACCACTCCGCTGCTGAGCATTTGTGATGACCTGGGGATCGAGCCCGTAGCCACCGGTGCGGTGTGCATGCTCCACCCCGAAGACGCCGATGCCTATCGCATGCTGCGGGCCATCGACCGCAACGCCCGCCTGTCGGACCTGCCTAACTGGGAACTGCGCTCCGGCGATCACTGCCTGACCAGTGAGGACGAGGTGCACCGCCGCTATCCCCACTGTCCCCAGGCAGTGGCTAACACCGTCAAACTGGCCGGGCGCTGTTTCACCGGGTGGGATTTTTCCACCACCATATTTCCGGGGATCGGCGCCAACCCCGCCTACGGCGGGACCAACCGGAACGCCGAGGCCCAGCTGCGCCAGTTAGTCTACGAAGGAGCCGCCCGGCGTTACCCCACGCCACTGCCTCCACCGGTGACCGAGCGCATCGAGCGGGAACTGGAACTCATCTGCCGCAAAGGTTTCGCGCCCTACTTCCTGGTGGTCACCGATATTGTGCAGCAGACCCGCCTCACCATTGGCCGGGGCAGCGGGGCGGCGTCCATCGTCAGCTATTGCCTGCTTATTACCCAGGTGGACCCGGTGCGCCACAACCTCACCTTCGAGCGTTTCCTGCACGAAGAGCGCACCGACCTGCCCGACATCGATGTGGACTTCGCCTGGGACGAGCGGGACGCCATTCTCGACTATGTCTTCCGCACCTACGGCAAGGGACGCGCCGCCATGGTGTCCAACCACGTCACCTTACAGCCCCGGTCGGCCGTACGTGAGGTGGGCAAGGTCCTGGGGCTGTCCAACGAGGAGATACTGGCCGTCACCCGACGTATTTCACTGGTGCTGGCCGAGGCGGGCCACCCCAACGGCGATCGCAGTGGCGACTTTGGCAGTGATCACTATGGAAGCCACCATCACCTGCTGCACTGGGACCGCACCGGCTTTTCCACCAACGGCTCCAGTGAGGCGCCCGCGCTCAACGTGGATGAGCACCTGAAGGAGATCGTCTCCATGGCCCTGCGCCTGGTGGGTGTGTTCCACTACCCTTCGGTGCATTCCGGCGGCGTCATTGTGGTGCCGGACGAGATCCGCCGTTACGTGCCGGTGCTCACCGCCCCCAAGGGTGTGCCGATTGTGCAGTGGGAAAAGGACCAGGTAGAGGACGCCGGGCTGGTGAAGATCGACCTTTTAGGCAACCGCTCCCTGGCCGTGGTACGGGATTGCCTGCACCACATAAACCTCTACCGCGCTCCCGGGGACCACCTGCATTATCATGATATCAAACCGGTGGGTGACCGTAAAACCGCCACCATCATGCGCCAGGGCCGCTCCATGGGGGTGTTTTATATCGAGAGCCCCGCCACACGCCAGCTGCTGGCCAGGGCCGGCAAGGCCGATTTTGAGCACGTGGTGATTTACTCTTCCATCATCCGGCCGGCCGCCAACCGCTTTATCAACCTGCTCATTGAGCGCATCCACGGCACCCCCTGGCAATTGGATCATCCCGACCTGGGCTTCCTCAAAGAGAGCTACGGCATTATGGTCTATGAGGAGCAGGTGTTTCTGGCGGCCCTGGTGATGGCCGGGTTTACCTACAGCGAGGCCGACACTTTGCGGAAGATCGGTACCAAACGATCGCTGCGGCCCATGGTGCCTGCCTTAAAGGAAAAGTTTATATCACAGTCCATAAAGCGCGGCTATATTGATATATTGGTGCATGATGTGTGGTCCATGATCGAGAGCTTTACCGGCTATTCGTTCTGCAAGCCCCACTCGGCTTCCTTCGCCATGCTATCCTTCACCTGCGCCTACCTGAAGGCCCACCATCCCGCCGAGTTCATGGCGGCGGTGATCTCCAACCGGGGCGGTTACTACTCGCCCTACGCTTACCTGGGCGAGGCCCGGCGCTGGGGCGTAACCATCCTGCCGCCCCACATCAACCGCAGCCTGCCGGAGTGGAAGGGGCACAACGGCAAAATGCGGGTGGGCTTTATGGAGATTCGCTCGCTGCAGGCCGGCAGCATCGAGACTATTGTAAAACGGCGCAAAGAGGGCGATTTTGCGGCCCTGGACGATTTCCTGAAGCGCACCTCGGCGCCGTTGGCAGACTGCCGGGCCCTGATCCGGGCAGGCTGCTTCGATGAACTGGAACCGGATCGCTCCCGCCCCGACATGCTGCTTCAGGCCATGGATTACCACGCGCCAGCAGCTCACAAAGCAGGCGCTACGACAGGCGTTATCGGCGGTATGGAAAACCAGCTCAGTGGTAGCGGTCCGGCCTCAAGCCAACCGGCCCTGCGGCCCCTCTCCCGGCGGCAGCTGTTCAATATGGAAGTTGAATCGTTCGGCTACCCCATCTCGTGGCACCCCCTGGCGCCCTTCAAGCGGCTGCTTAAGGACCGGGTCAAGGCCGCGCGGGATATTCCCGCCTGCGTTGGCCGCACCATCACCCTGGCTGGAGTGTGCCTTACCACCAAAACGGTGAAGACCAGGTCGGGCGAGGCCATGGAGTTCCTTACCTTCGAGGACCAGACCAGCCTGTTCGAGTGCGTGCTGTTCCCGGCCCGGTACCAACAGTTCAACGACCTGGTGCGCTGGGAAAAGCTGTTCCTGATCCGCGGCCGGGTGGAACAGGCCTGGGGCGTTTGCACCGTAACCATTGATAAGATGGCCAGCCTGGTGCGCACTATGGAAAAATGGGAGCAGGACCATGATAACGATGGCATAGAGGGAAGAACGGAGCTGAGGCATAAGTGAATTCTAAACAGCTTAAGTTTCGGTTTAATTTCATCGCTACCGATGGAGCATCATGTCACGAATAAGATGTACGTCCGCCGAAACAACCTGCTCCTGCTTGTTGCAGTTTTCGGGCTGGGCCTGGCGTCCGGTTTTCTGGGCAGAACGCTGGTAGGGCAACCGATTTACGTCGATCCACGGGCGTCCAAGGTGGTGCTCTTCAATAATACGGCCGATACACTCAATTATGTGATCGTGGAGCGCAGATCGTCCCGTTTCATGAAATGGAAACCGTGTGATCACCCGGCCAAGTGTGGTGGGCGCGGCATTCCACCGGGCAAAAACGCGTCCATGCCCTACAAGCTGATCTACCAATGGTACCCCGGGTGCGAGGTGGTGGTTTACTACTGGAGTCTGAAGCCGGATTCGAGTAGGGTTGATGCTTATATCGTTGAAGGACCCTATGAGGAATATTCCATCACACCTGCTAAGGCGGTATTTTGAGACTGGCGAATTGCTATTATGACTGCCTAAATACAAGGATTCTGCCATAAGCACGGAAAGCATAAATTTTGGCGGTCAACTGATTTCGGACAGGGCGATTGAGATCGCCAGGAAAACCGGCATCTACCTGGGCACTTCATCGTGGAAGTACGAAGGGTGGCAGGGCATGGTCTATAACGATCACTACCCTTCGAAAAAGGCCTTCCGGAACAGCTGCCTACGGGAATACGCGCGGCACTTTCCCGCAGTGGGCGTCGACGCCACCTTCTACCGCTTTCCCGGTCAACAACAGATGGAGCGCCTGGCCGATCTGACACCACCACATTTCCGCTTCGGAACCAAGGTCACCGAGGAGATTACGGTATATAAGTACCCCACCCATCCGCGCTACGGAGAGCGGCGTGGAAAGATTAATCCCAATTTCCTGCGGGCCGATCTTTTTCGGGAGCAGTTTCATGAGAATGTCGGTCCGCTCGGTGAAAAACTGGGCCCCATGATATTCCAGTTCGGGTCGCTGCCCAGGGAGATTATCGATGATGGCACTTTTTTGGGGCGGCTGGAGGATTTCCTGGCCGAGTTGCCGCAGGGTTACCGGTACGCCACCGAAATTCGCAACCGGCAGCTTTTCAATGACCAGTATTTCGATGTGCTGCGCCGTAATGGTGTTGCCCATGTGCACACATCGTGGAGCTGGATGCCGGCCCTGGCGGAGCAACTGGCTATGGCACAGTCCATGACGGCGGCATTTTTCGTCATGCGTCTGCTTACTCCGCCCCACATGGCCTACGGCGATGCCGTGGAGAGTTTTTTCCCCTATACGCGCATTCAGCGTCCGCAGCTGGAGACGCGGCAGGCGCTGCAAAAGGAACTGGGCCGGGCCATTGAGAAGCAATTCCCCGGGTATGTGTTCATCAACAACCGCCTGGAAGGGGCTTCGCCGCTCACCATCGAGCAGGTGCTTGACAGGATCCTGGAAGACCGGCAAGACCTGATTTCCAGCCGTTGACCGCACCCTTGTTTACAGCACTCGGGTCCATTAGCTTCACAGCGCCATGAACCACCCATCAGGCTTGCTGCCAACTATTCGACTCAATCCGCGACGCCTGTTATTTGTGATCAGAACTATTCTGCCGGTTATAGCTATTGCGATGCTGGCTTCATGCGCTACTTTAAGGCGCCAACCTGCTGCGCCTGCTACCGAGGCCCGCGGCGTGTGGCTATCCCGTTTCGATTATTGCACGGTCCCGGATTTCGATCAGGACCTGATCAGGGCATATATCGCCAACACTATCCAGGCAGCTGCTGAAGCCAACATTAATATGGTCTTTTTCCAGGTTCGGGGCAGCGGCGACGCCTATTACGCCTCAGACCTTGAACCGTGGGGCCCCCTGCTCACGGGAAATCTGGGTGGAGACCCGGGTTGGGACCCGCTGGAGTATGCCATCGATGAGGCGCATGCCAACGGTCTCGAACTGCACGCCTGGCTTAATACCTTCCCTGCCTGGAGAGGCGTGGAACCACCGCCGGAAACCGTGCCCATGTCGCCTTTGCTACAGCACCCTGATTGGGTAATCACCGACTCAACCGGTCAACCTCTGCCGCTCACGGAAGGCTATACCAATTTCTCCCCCGGTATCCCGGAAGTGCATAATCATATCATCGCCGTGGCCCTTGACATTGCCGCACGCTACGAAGTTGACGGCATTCACTTTGACTACATCAGGTATCCCGAGTGGGCCAATGTGGAGCGTTATTCCAGGGATTCCATCAGCGTGGCGCGCTTTAATTCAGTGCAGGGCAATAGCGCCCGTCTCGATTGGGACGACTGGCAGCGTGAGCAGGTAACTGCATTTATCACATCGGCCTACAACTCATTGACCTCCCTTAAGCCGGAACTGAAAATATCGGCGGCTGTGATCGGCAGCTACGTGAAGGCCGGTTGGAACGCCTATAACGTGGTCTACCAGGATCCCCGTCGCTGGTCGGAACTTGGCAAGATCGATTTTATCGCCCCCATGATCTACTGGGCCCGTAATAGCCCCAGCCAACCGTTCACTACCAGGGCCGTCGAATGGCAGGAGCACTACCTGTTGGACCGCTACTCCTTCGCCGGGATCGGCAGCTACCGTTATGTCGATAGCGACAAGTATACCTGGGCCGAGGTTGAGGGACAGATTAATGACCTGAGGAAACATGGAATGAAAGGGATGGTCTTCTTCAGCTCCCGCAGCCTGGAGAACCATTGGCGGGATCTGGTCACAGGCCAATTTGTGTATCCCGCAAAAATACCTGCCATGCCATGGAAGGACAATACGATCCCCGGCGTACCTGTTGGTTTGCAGTTGGTACAGGGCCGCGACGAGATAACACTTACCTGGGTGGCCCCGGAATCTTCAGATGTGCGGCGGTTCTGTATCTATTGGTCTGAAAATCTGCCTGTAGACCAATCGAAAGCGGAGAGCCTGATTGCCGTCACCCACGATGACAGACTTGAATGGCGGTTCAATTCAAACAGCCTGGCCAGCGGATACCTGGTCGTAACCAGCCTTAATGCCGCCTGGAATGAAAGTCAGCCATCAAGGCCTATCAGGATTCTGGTCCCGGATAGATAACCGGTGATTCAGTTTTTATGACAAAGGGCCTATCCAAATTCCACTAACTGTATTCGAATCCCCATTATCATATTTTGAAATATCTTTTTAACTCATTTAAATGTCGAAAATGGCCTTCACAGGTAAAATCTGGTTCTGATTTCGTTAATGCCCGTCTATAGGACGTTATCTTGGCCTTCCCAGCTTAAGGGTTAAAGAGCTATTTATGTTTATATGCTTATATGCGCAATCAATAACAAAAGCAGTTTGGGGAGACTTAATCTTCCTTGCCATTACGGTAAGCCGCCTTTAGTTTTAGCACTACTTGCATAATGGATCGGGGCAATCAGAAGCCAAGATCAGTAACGTAGAGGATATCGAATTGAGGGAGTGTAATCAATATGAATCACCTGAAAATTGGCATTGGAGTCCTTTTTGCGTCGGCATCATTTGCACTCTGCGGAGGAGTTGCCCAACCCACGGCCTCAGACACCGGTGACGCTGCCCTCCTGGAACGGGCGCACAAGCTTCTGAAAGAGGCGCCGTTGATCGATGGGCACAACGATCTGCCTTACCAGATTTATAAGCGTTTCCAGAACCACTTTGACCAGTTTGACCTGCAAAAAGGCACAACGGGATTCAAGGATCCCCTGCACACCGATATTCCCCGTCTGAGAGAAGGTGGCGTGGGCGGGCAGTTCTGGTCGGTCTACATCGCCCCTGAAACCGATGGACCTGGCGCTGCCCGGCTGGTCATGGACCAGATCGATGTTGTGCACCGCCTGATCGAAAAGTATCCCGATGCCCTGGAACTGGCCCTTACGGCCGACGATATACTCCGCATACACAGGTCAGGCAAGGTGGCCTCTCTGATCGGCATGGAAGGGGGCCACTCCATCGAGAACTCGCTGGCTGTGCTGCGCCAGTTATATCGTCTGGGGGCCCGCTATATGACGATCACTCATTGGCTCAACACCGATTGGGCCGATGCCGCCACCGAAGTGCCGGAACACAACGGCTTGACTCCCTTTGGAAAGGAGGTCATCCGCGAAATGAACCGCCTGGGCATGCTGGTGGACCTGTCCCACGTCTCCCCCAAGACCATGCACGATGTACTTGATATTGCCGCCGCCCCGGTGATATTCTCGCACTCCTCCGCCCGGGCCCTCACCCCCTACTCGCGCAATGTGCCTGATGATGTGCTCAAGCGCGTAAAGAAAAATGGCGGTGTCGTGATGGTTACCTTCGTGCGCTCCTATATCTCTGAACCCATGCTGCATTATGTGGCGGACAGAAAGGCTGAAAAGGCACGATTACAGGAGCTCTTCCCTGCCGACAGCGCGGCCGTCAACAGTGCGATGGCCCGGTGGAAGGCGGAAAATCCACAACCAGCCACGTCAGTATCGGATGTCGCAGATCATATCGATCATATCAGGGATCTGATTGGAGTGGACCATATCGGCATCGGCTCCGATTTCGACGGTATCAGCGCAGGTCCCACTGGCCTGGAGGATGTTGCCGGATACCCCAATCTTTTGGTGGAACTGTTTCGCCGCGGTTATAGCGATGGTGAAGTAAAAAAGATCGTCGGCCTGAATGTCATCCGGGTGATGCGCAAGGTGGAGGGCATATCAGCCAAACTCAAAAAAAAGACCGAGCCGTCAGATGCCTTGATAGAGGAGTTGAATGATAGCTCACCGTAGCCCGATAGCGTGAGTTATAGTTAGGTCCTGTACCTGCGATTCCTTCATGCCTTCCGTTGGTAGTTTACTTTAACATTAAATCTACCCCGGAGAACTGCCGCCAACAGCTGCTGCATCAATAGATCGTTAATGGATATGTGGGCTGCTTG
>DAOWIJ010000012.1 GCA_030640955.1 Fidelibacterota bacterium | reverse complement strand
TGTTGCGGGGAAGAATGCCCAGCTGAGGACTGATGGTTCATTTATAAGCCGAGTCAGGTTAAAATTGGGGAAGAACAATATAAAAATTAGGGCAATTGACATAAATGATAATGCCCAGGATGTCGAGTTTTATGTAATTAGGGAGGAATTTTTTGAGGAGACCGAATTTGTCGACGTGGATTTCCCGCCAGAATTAAAAGCTAAGAATCCCAATGGCGTAGCGGTCGTCTTTGGGATTGAAGAATACCAGTATGCACCCTCAGTTTCCTATGCCTATAACGACGCTGATATATTCCGGGAATACCTCGTGAGCGTATTTGGTATATCCCGTGAAAATATCTATTTCCGAACCAATGATAGAGCTACGAAGGGTGAGTTTGAAAAGGTATTCTCAAAGAATGGCTGGATATCAAAGAACAGTACGGAAAATGCTGATCTTTTTGTTTTCTATGCAGGGCATGGAGCACCTGATTTAAGAACGAAGCAGACTTATCTGATACCATATGATATTGACCCAAATTATGCAACGACTGGATATGCACTCAACGAACTCTACAAGAACCTGGGACAATTAGATGTCAATTCAATTACCGTTCTATTAGATGCTTGCTTTACTGGTATATCTAGAGATAATCAACCACTCCTCGCCGATTCTAGACCAATATATATCAGTGCTGAAGAGATCCAAGTACCCAAAAATACGATTGTCTTTAACGCTGCCTCGGGAGTTGAGATAAGTTCAGCCTATACATCTAAAATGCATGGCCTATTCACTTACTTCGTCCTTAAGGGACTTAATGGGTACGCTGATAGAGATATTAATCGGCAAATTACTATCAAGGAAATGCAAGAGTACTTACTAGAAAACGTATCGGCACAGGCACGCAAAATGGGGCGAGAGCAACGTCCGCAAATACTTGGTATCGAACAGGATCGAGTTCTGTTACAGTATTGATTAGAGTTGATTGAATGAGGACGTGGTTCTAGCCGTCAGCCGGGGCTGGTCCTGCCGCATCCGCAGGGGCTGGAATCGTTGCAGTGTCCGTTTCCTGATCTTCCTCGTCGATACGTTCCAGTAGATTAGTATCATCGATGCGTTGCTTGAAAATGAGATAAGCGATGGTCTGGCCGGTGCTCACGATGGATAATCCATACGCGATTACAGTTCCAAAACTGATCATCAACATCAGCGCCAATAAACTGCCGGCGAAAACCTCCCAGCCACCCGCCGGCCCGGTGTTGAGCAATTGTCCCGCCATGGGAACCCAGGGCGCCAGACCGGCCGCGCCATGGAAAACAAGGCTCTCGGCAAAGGCAGTCAGACGTGCCAGTTCGCTGCCCATGAGCCAGGACTGTCCGAATACGAACTTGACAAACAGGTAACCACCGGAAATGGCTGTGCCGTAAACCAGCAGGCCGGCTAGCGTAAGGGCGGCCAACAGTAAGGAATAAATTACAATGCGCCAGGGCTGATTCCAGGTAATGGTATAGGCCTGAAAAATAGTGCCCAGGGTGTCGTCCTCCCAGCAGGCTGCGATAGAGGGGCCGTACAGCACAGTGATAAGGAGCACCACCGCTGTATAAATGGTAAATATTGCGCCGGCCAGATAAACCGGCAACAGTGCTATGAACAACAATTCCCCGGCCCAGGGGATTTTGCTGATGGCGGCCATGAAAACCGCTACCACCAGGAAGAAAGCGATAATGAGGGCAACGGCGATAGGCGCAAAAAAGACGGCGCCCCAGTGCCTTTTGAAAAACGAAGTACCCTCACTAACCGAATAAAATGGATCGCCCTTAAGTTCTCGATAGGTCATGCGGCTGACGATTGTAGCGCACACTAATACGACTGCAATCAGAATAGCGATTCCGACCAGATAGGTGATGATAGCAGCCAGGGAAACCAGAACACCGCTGGCCAGATTGAAGGGCGGATAAAGCCCATACCGGTTCCAGATATCCGCCGGGGCGTAGCCATCGACTACGAAAGCGCTGTAAGTAAACAATAAGAACAGGGGATATGCGATCACCAGGCCAATCAGGATCGTCCAGATCTTTTTGGCCTTCAGGGCGCGGCGGGGCGCAGCTAAAAGATCAATGAAATTGAATCTCAGCTTGGTAACCTCGAACACTAATTCGTCCTGCCTGCTGTCTTGATAATAATTGGGGAACGGTGGCTACTTGCCTTCTTCGATCATTTCCTTACGGACATTATCAACCCAGGCCGTGGAGAATGTCTTGGCGATTTCTTTACGCAGCTTCTTCGCTTCCTGGATCGATTCGTAGTCGCCCAAACGGACGCGCCACCACACTTCCTGCCGGTCTTCCAGCCAGATTCGCTGGATATAGGCATCGTAACCCATGTCAACCAGCTGCTGGCGCACTGTGTGGGCCTGTTTGGCCGTTTTCCAGCTGCTGACCTGAATGGTATAGTGACCGCGTACTACGTCTTTCGCAATCTTTTTCTTGGTTGCCCGAGGTCTGGTAGTCTTCCTGGTCGGGCTCTTTTTCGCCGGCGCTTTTGCAGCTGGCTTTTTGGCCGCCACCACGGGTGCCAGCGCCACCGGTTGAGGCGTTGCTGGTGTATAGACTGGAGGAGGTGCAGTATCCGTGGCCGGAGCAGTCGCCATGTCATCAACTGCCTGGCGAGGCACCACCGACGTATCTTCGGTAGCTGCAAAACGCATGATATGCTCAGCCAGGTCCTCACCGTAAGATTCCACTACCACGGCAAAAGCGTAGTCGCCCTCAACATCGGGTGAAAACGTGAAAACGTTGGAGGAAGATGAAAAGTCAGGCACCAACAGGCTTTCATCGGGCAGATCGATGATGGACCAGCGGTAGGTTACATCAAATGCATCCTCCGGGGGCTGTACGATGATGGTTTCCGGCTCGTCAACGAAAATCGGTTTGGCGTCGTCCTTGCCCCACGGCAGGTATTGACAACCGGAGATCAAAATGGCGGCCAGTAGGCACAGAAATGATCTGTAATGCATAGCTAATTGTTCCTCAGGATATTAGAATACACCCAAAATATCCGCCCGTGCGAAAAAGAATGCAACCTCTTTCTCAGCATTTTCGTCAGAATCTGAGCCGTGTACGGCATTTTCGCCCAAACTGGCGGCAAAATCCTTGCGGATTGTCCCTTCCGCGGCGTCGGCGGGATTGGTGACGCCGATCAGATCACGAAAGTCGGCCACGGCATTATCCTTCTCCAGCACCAGCGGCATGGTCGGTCCCGATGACATAAAGGCCGTCAGCTCCTCAAAGAACGGCTTGCCCCGGTGGACCTCGTAGAAGCCCTCGGCCTGCTGTTTGCTCATGCGGATGATCCGGCTGCCCCGTACGTTGAATCCGCCCTGCAGAATGCGATCCAGTATTTTACCCTGATGGCGGGCCGCCATGGCATCCGGCTTGATAATAGCCAGGGTGATGTTTACCATAAGCTTCTAGTTCTTGGTTTCTAGTTTCAAGTTTCGGGTTACGAGTTCCGGGTTTCGGGGTATAATTTACGAGTTCCGAATATCCAATAGTACGGGCGATCCACAAAATAGCAATCAGCAAGAGTAAACCACAAAGCCCGCCCTGAGGTGCGCATGCATGCGGGCCGAAGGGACGCAAAGGCCGCAAGTAGATGAGAATCTGAATTTCTTAACTCGAAACCCGAAACTTGAAACCAGCCGTAAGCGATCAGCAAGAGTGAACCACAAAGACGCTGAGGCCGCAAAGGGAGGAGAATCTAAATGGAACCGTACCAGCGCCAAGAGTAAACCACAAAGCCCGCCCTGAGGTGCGCATGCATGCGGGCCGAAGGGACGCAAAGGCCGCAAAGAGTGACGAAGAAAACCCCACCGCCGTTGGCGGGACTCCGCTTCCTTCCCCGACCGTAGCGTCGGGGGTCCTTCCCTTAAAAGGGCAGGATAAGAAACGCAACCGCTTCTGGTAGCACAATCACTGATTTCCTCCCTTTAAAAGGGAGGAAACTCACGAAGTGAGAAAGGTGGGTTCACCGCCAACCCCGCCGATGGCTGGGTCCCATCCAGTATCCAATATCCAATATCCAATATCCAATATCCAACATCGAGTATCAAGTATCGAGTATCAAGCCCCGCCGCTGGTGAGATTCCATCGAGCCTCAAGCCCCCAGCCTCTAGTCCCCAGTCCCTGCCCCTGCCGACTGTTGGAGCGTAGCGGAAATCCCGCCAACGGCGGGGCTACTGCTACTCTCCCAACGCCTGCTTCACCGTTTCCCCAATCTTGGCGGGGCTGTCGCAGACCGTGATGTTGGCCCGCTTCAAGGTTTCCATTTTGCTCTGGGCCGTGCCCTGTCCGCCTGAAATAATGGCGCCGGCGTGACCCATGCGCCGTCCGGGTGGGGCCGTCTGACCGGCAATGAAGGCTACCACCGGTTTGTCCAGGCCCGTCTCCGTGATCCAGGCGGCGGCCTCTTCTTCGGCCGTACCGCCGATCTCACCGATGAGCACAATCGCTTCGGTGTCATCGTCCACGGCAAACAGTTTCAGCAGGTCAAGGAAAGTGGAGCCGATAATGGGATCGCCGCCGATGCCGATGGCGGTGGTTTGCCCCAGGCCCAGCTTGGTGAGCTGGTCAACGGCTTCGTAAGTCAGGGTACCGCTGCGGGATATGACGCCAACTCTGCCGGGCGTATGAATAAAGCCGGGCATGATGCCGATTTTGCACTCGCCCGGCGTGATAATACCGGGGCAGTTGGGACCGATCAAACGGGTGCTGCCGTTATCCAGGGCCAGCTTGACCTTCACCATATCCGCCGTGGGGATGCCCTCGGTGATGCACACCACCACGTCCAGTTGGGCGGCAATGCTCTCAAGAATAGCATCAGCAGCGAAGGGCGGCGGCACAAAGATGACGGAAGCATTGGCATTCCGGGCTTCCTTCGCGTCGGCAACGGTGTTGTAAATGGGCACTCCATTGGGGTCTTTCTGGCCGCCTTTGCCGGGAACCACACCGGCCACCACCCGGGTGCCATATTCCACCATCTGGGCCGTATGAAAGCTGCCCTCACCACCGGTAATGCCTTGTACGATCAGGCGCGTGTCGGCATTTACGATAATACTCATGACTGACTTCCTGCGGCAGCGGCCACCGCTTTTTCAGCGGCCTCGGCCAGCGTTGTCGCCACCAGGAATTTCAGCGGTGATTCGGCTAGCATCGTACGGGCCTGTTCCGCGTTGGTGCCCTCCATTCGTACTACCACCGGGACCATGACTTTCACCTGTTTCATGGCGTCCATGATGCCCTGGGCGATGCGGTCGCAGCGGACTATGCCGCCAAAGATGTTCACCAGCACCGCCTTTACGTTAGGGTCTCCC
>DAOWIJ010000047.1 GCA_030640955.1 Fidelibacterota bacterium | reverse complement strand
TGGCGGGGTAAACTTCTCGTCTTTTCAAAGGATGCCAGTGCCGCGGAGAAGACTCGAACTTCCACATCCAAAGGGATACTAGATCCTAAATCTAGCGCGTCTACCAATTCCGCCACCGCGGCAGCCGTTTGTGGCTGGGCAATTTTACAATCTTTTAACGGTCGAAACCAGCGTGTCCCTACTTCAGCAGAACCAGCTTCTCAGTGACAGTCTGCTGCGGCGTGCGCACCTGGTAGAAATACAGGCCCCGGTTTAATGACTGACCTGCGCGGTCCCGGCCATCCCAGGCGATCCGGTGGTACCCGGACCCGGTGGGGCCGTCGTGCAGGTTCACGATCTCGCGACCCATAAAATCGTAAACAGACACCTGTAGATTGGATTCCTCCGGCAATCCAACCGTAATTACAAACTGGGAATCTGGTGCTCCGGGTGAACTGTACTCCACCGTCAGCGTGTTGGGAGCAGCAGCCACAACGGGACGTGGTTTTTCCGCCAGCTGCAACAGGTCGATAATGGTCAAGCCGTTGTTCTCACCCCAGAAGCCGTTGCCCAGCACGAAGCGGGCCTCGCTACCGGGGGGGCTTTCCCGGTCTTCGGCGGCCACCCAGGCCACAAAAAACATGCGCTGTTCAGTGGGTAATTCCCGCGTCAGACGGGCGGTAAAGTTCACGCTGCCATCGGCCTTGACCACACCCGCTCCCATGATGATCGGACCGCTGGTATCGAACACAGCCAGCTCGTCACCCGGTTGGAGATAGCGCCCTCCCACGGTAACCGCCCGCGCCTTGATGAAATGGGCCGTGCCGGTGGGAGTGAGCGATGAACTGAAATGTCGCAAAGGCGCCTCGGCGGGCCCCACGCTCACCCTTCCGGTCTGCCCCACGGCAAAAAGAGGGGCCCCGGTGCAGCCTTCAATATCGACTATCATGGCCTGCAAAGGCATTACAGCGCCCCGCGGGGCGTCGCCCGACATTCTGAACACCAGATTGGCTACCGGACCTGCGGCGGCTTGCAGCGGATCGCCAGTATAGCCCAGTACCACCGTTCCTTTATGATCCTCAGTAATAGCTAATCCCTGTTGCCTGGCGACCCGCCCGGCCACATCCGCCCATAGGAAATGGCCCAGACCAGTATCGTATTCCACGGCCACTTCAAAACCACACAAGTCGACCCGGCTTGAGAGGTTTAGAGGCAGCGTCACTGTCCGACCCGGCTCACCGGACCCGCTTGCCGGCGTGAACACGGCCTGTATCTCCCCTACCGGAAAGGCCGCCGGTGTGGTTGTAACCGGCAGTACCCGGCCACGGCGGTCGGTCAGGGCAACATCCGTCAGTTGCAATTCAACCAGTTCACTGGTAGCCGCTCCGGCAACCTTGAAGGCCAGGCTGACCACCGAACCCATGCCTGCCGGGATCGGCGTATTGGTCAATGATGAGACAACGACATTCACGCTATTTGCCCCCGGAACACTGGTTAAAATCCGATTGTCTGTCGGCAAACGCTCACTGGGGAATGCCTCCACTATGGCTAGATGCGGGGGAGTTGCGGTCAGCGTAAAGCGTATGGCCGCGACGGGCTGGGGATTATCGAGGTACACCGTCACTATGCCTGTATCACCGGGAGCGGTGGGTGCGCCGGTACCAAGACGAACCCGGGTCGTTTTCTGGGCCAGGGCTAATGTGCCGGGCAATGTTTCATGCACATAAGGAACTCCCTGGCTGTCTGTCACTGATGCCATTTCAAGGGACAGGCGCAGATCCACAGGCTCATCGCCCGCTGTGGCGAACAGTAGCGAAAATATCTCACCCTGCCCGGCGGGAATCACGGCCAGTGTTGGCGACAAGGCCACAATCTGGTAGACCTGCTCAGCCGGCTTTGGCGTGATCGAGATCACCCAGTCAGGCGGCGCCCGGCTGGTAAGTCTGCCGACCGGCGATTGGAGAACGCCCCACGGTTCCACCGCAAGATGATAGCGCACTCCACCGACGGCAGCCGAATTTTTCAACCTGATGGGCACGGCAATATCATCGCCAATGGTGCCGGTTAGTGATCCAACCTCCAGCACGGCCTGGTCCGGGACAGCCACTGTTGCTGTCTGCGTATAGCCCGATTCCAGCGTATCGTGGTACACAGCGGCTACCGCGTAGCGATAATCCATCCCGGCGCTGGTGGATGAATCAGGCCAGGGGATCGCTTCCATGACGGTAGCCAGCAATACCAGCGAATCGTGGTTGCTGATGATCGCCTGGTCGCGATAGATATTGTATGCCGTGGGGTAGTCGAGTGCCTCGATATGCCGGGCAGGTTCCGACCAGTCGAGCACGACTTTGTTCTGACGAATTGGCTTCGCGGTCAACACATCTGGTGGAGGCAACCACCCTGGATATACATTTATGATCCCGGTATTAGCGGTGATTGCAAGGCTCGAGCCGTCACCGGCAGTACCCTGTACTGCGCTCAGAATAATACTGTAGGCGCCGGCGGGAGTTTTCGATTCGACAACCAGGTTGAGGGCCAGCGGCCAGTCTGAATATGCATCAGTTTCAACCTTAACGCCGGCGCCTGTGTCTGAGCCATGAAACTTGATTTGGGCGCCTGGCGGGGTAGTGATTCCAGCTGCGGGCAATATACTAAGATAGCCGTCGGGCCAATTTATCGCAAATTCAAGATATGAGATGTCCGTATCCGCTTCTAAAGTGATTGCCAATGATACCGTATCGCCGGCATTGGCGTTGCTGCTGCCCACGGTCAATTCGGCAATTGATCCAATGGCAATTGAACCGCTCTCAACCTCGGTGTGCAGCATGGCGCCGACCTGGTCCGATACTGTTGTCAATCCGGCCAACAGCGGCAATGTGGCGGCTGTTCGTGGTTCAGGTAACCGGAACACCAGCTCCATAACCGTCCCGGAGCCGGCCCTGATGTTTTTGCCGGTGGCGCTGAACAGCAGGATCCGGTAGCGGGCATCGACAGTAGTGGAAAACTGTACCGTAAAATCATCAGCCCGGCCCACGGCCTTGACGTCAGTAAGCTGTAGTGTGGATAGCGGCTGGCGGATTTCGATCTGCACCCCACCCAACTCATTGTTTTCGTTAATAATAGTGACCGGAACTACTGCCTCTTTCGCCCGTACCTCAACTTTGGCGGAGCCTATCCGGATCAACACCTGTCCCTGTAGGACCAGTGGAAACATAAGGCACGCAATCTGCAGCGCACTGCGGCACAACAGGAGTACAATTTGTCTTGCCATGACGGATATCGGCATAATAAATCAGGGGCTTTAAAACCGCGTGAAGCTAGAACGCAAAAGGCCAGTGCATCAAAGGATATTTCGGCTCCGCCATCGTCATGCATCCAGAGGCCTGCAACATACCATTGATACACCGCTACCAGCACAACCTGTTTTAATCATAACTTCCGGCGCAAATGATTGGCAGACCACCTAAGTAATGAAAGCGGTTTGAAATGCAAAAACGAATTATTCCCGTCCTGAAGGCCATTTTCCTGATCGCCGCCGCCGGCGCTGTTCTGGTGATAAGTGGTTGCCGGTCAGGTACACCGGCTGCCGGTACTCGGATTGATGATCCACATTCATTTTCGCGGCCCTGGGAAGTCACGGTAACCGAATTGACCCTGGACCTGAATATCGATTTTGAGCGGAAGGTATTATCCGGTTCTGCGGCCTGGGAAATAAAGGCGGCGGAGGGCGCGCCCCAACTTATTCTGGATATCAACAATCTGGAGATCGATCGAATAATGTTGCAGCCTGGTGGGTCTATCGCCAAATATACGGTAGGCGCGGTGGAACCTATCTTAGGGCAGCCCCTCACTATTGAGCTGGCGCCGGAAACGGAATCGGTGGTTGTTTATTACTCCACTAAACCGGGACCATCTGCGCTGGATTGGCTGGAACCGGCACAGACTGCCGGTGGGCGGCACCCCTTTCTCTACACTCAATCGCAGCCGGTACTGGCGCGCTCCATATTTCCCTGCCAGGATACTCCCGGTGTTCGTTTCCCCTACAGAGCTACAATTACCGTTCAGCCTGGATTGATGGTAGTCATGAGCGCCGAGAACCCTCAAACCAAATCGGATGACGGAATCTATCACTTCACCATGCCCCAGCCGATTCCCTCATACCTGGTTGCTCTTGCGGCAGGTGATCTGGTATTCCAGTCACTTCGTCCACGCACCGGGATTTACGCGGAACCGGAGGTGATCGACAAAGCCGCATACGAATTTGCCGAGACGGAAACAATGCTGGAGGCCGCCGAAACGCTTTACGGCGACTATAGGTGGGGCCGTTATGACCTGCTGGTTCTGCCACCTGCTTTTCCCATTGGAGGGATGGAGAACCCCCGGCTAACCTTTGCCACACCTACCATACTGGCCGGAGACCGTTCACTAACAGCTCTGATCGCCCATGAACTGGCACATTCCTGGTCCGGCAATCTGGTGACCAATGCCAGTTGGGAGAACCTGTGGCTGAACGAAGGTTTTACAGTATACTTTGAGAGCCGCATTATGGAAGCTGTATATGGTCACGAGTACGATCAAATGCTGACGACGCTGTCGCTGGGGAAACTGTATGAGGCATTGGATCGCTATGGGTGGGATCACCCCGATACAAGGTTGAAGATCGATCTGGATGGCCGCGATCCCGATTCCTGTTTTACCGCCATGGCCTATGACAAAGGCCACATGTTTCTGCTTCATCTTGAGCAGCAGTTAGGGCGCGAACGCTGGGACGAATTTCTGAACGGCTATTTCGATACATTCGCCTTTCAGAGCATGTCTACGGAAAAGTTCCTGGAATATCTTGATGCGGAAATCATCACGGGAGATCAGGAGCTGGCCGGGCGTCTGAATATCGACGGTTGGGTCTATTCTCCCGGTTTACCGGAAACTTTCCCTAAGTTCCATTCGTCCATGCTTGAAGCCATCAGGCAGCAGGCTGACGATTTCAGCGCGGGCGGTTCCGCGGCAGATATTGATACCAGCGGCTGGACAGCACATCATTGGCTGCAATTTCTGAGGCAATTGCCTGATAGTATTGGGGCGGAGCGTCTGGTAGAGCTCGATCAAAGGTTCCAGTTAACTAATAGTGGCAACGCGGAAATACAATTCGACTGGTTCAGGCTTTCGATATTGAATGAGTATGCTGTCGCGTATCCGGCCCTGGAGCAATTCTTGACATCGGTGGGGCGCTTGAAATTTATAAGGCCCCTCTATCAGGCCTTACGGACTACCGAAGCAGGTCGAGTCATGGCGACCCGCATCTATCAGCAGGCCCGGCCCGGTTACCACTCGGCAGGTTGGAAGTATCTGGATCCTTTAATGGGTTATGAACCAGCCAATCCGGCCGCTAAGTAATCTACCAGTTGCCGTAGGGACCGCCATAGGCCCCCAGGTCATTACGGCTGCCATCGGGGTCGTTATAGGCGGGATCAGGATCGCCCTGATCCATGCCTGGAGATCCTTCCAGCAGATGGAAGTCGTTATTGAATGGGTCGACGAACCAAGGCTCACCGGACACAATAGTTGTATCTATCGCTGCCCAGGATAATCCGGCCAGGCTGTACTGGAGAAATGGCTTAAAGTCACTATCGGGTCCCGGGTAAATGATGTTATCACCTGTGCCGGTAATCATGCTGTTTTTAATAGTGATATCACCTGGATTTCCAGGCGCGAAAATGGCCTGCCCAGCCCCGTACGCGGAATCGCTGTAAAAGGTGGAATTAATGATTCTCACGTTACTGGCGTCACGGTCAACATAAATGGCCCCACCGTCGCCTTGAGCGGTGTCCCTGGCCATAATACAGTTTTCAACAAGGACCGAATCGTGTAAAAAGAGTGCGCCACCGTGTCCATGTGTCACAGCATTATATTTCAGAATTGCAGTGTTCGATAAAAAAAGGCAGCGGCGGATAACAGTTTGGCCCCAAGCCTCAATGGCCCCGCCGTCATAACTGATACCTCCAGTAAAAGTCAGGTTTTCGATATGGCTATCGCGTACACGCAGGAAAAAGGGAATTTGCTTTCCGCCACTTTGAGCGTGCCAATGGATTATGACTTGCTTAGCCGGGGCGACTCCTTTGATCACCACCGGTTTATCAGTCAGGTCCAGGACTGTGGCGAAATGCGTTCCAGCCGCCAGCAGCAGAGTATCCCCCGGATCGATCAGCGGCGAGCGGGCCGTCCATTCAAATGTGTACTCGCCTTCAGAGATCAGTATGCTCGTCGTTCTGGGAACCTCAACGTCCAATTCAGACGTGCCCGCCGGACCATT
Source organism: Fidelibacterota bacterium (assembly GCA_030640955.1). GTDB lineage: Bacteria > Fidelibacterota > Marinisomatia > SCGC-AAA003-L08 > TS1B11 > DAOWIJ01. The sequence goes on along the minus strand of DAOWIJ010000047.1, from coordinate 3,853 downwards.
TAGAGTATATACCGTCAGTTTGTAGCGCACGCTTTCATCGTCGTAGAGCGTATCCTGCCAGGTGGAAATACTTGGGTCGGTGATTATCCCCCGCAACAACAGATCGTTGTGAAATGTATCCAGCGGGGCGATGTAGACGCGGCTGATCTCGACGCGGGAAAAATCATCAAATGCAGCTTGTGGCCAGCTCAGGTCTACAAAGGATGAGTCTGTGATGGGTAATTTACTGACCGCCTCAGTCAATTGAATCAGGGGGGAGTCATCACCGCTGCCATCGGTTCGAAAGGGGCTTTCGCAACTTGTTCCGATTAATATAACAGACAAAAACCCGCAAGCCAGGCGAGGACGCTTACCAATTACCATCAGGTCCTCCATACGCGCCCATGTTGTTCCGGGAACCATCCGGATCATTATACGCTGGATCAGGATTACCGGCATCAGCGGCTGGCGACTCGCGTAATAGATGGAAATCATTGGCCTGTGCGTTGATAAAGGCCGCGTTACCCACCAGATTGGTGGAGTCCGGGACCAGCCAGTTTTCAAGAGCCAACGAGTAGGTCACGCTCATTGCATTTATATTGCCTGACGATGGAAAGAGTGCTTCATCACCGGACAGATCGAAAATACAGTTCATGATCTCAATCTGCCCGCTGCTCGAACCGTTGGCGATAGCCTGCCCGCGGCCGTACGCCAGGGTTCGAGAGAAAGTGCAGTTTACAATTGAGACCTCACCGACATCCTCAGCAATGTAGATCGCGCCACCATTCAGTGACGCGGTATTATCTACAAACAGGCAATTCTCGATGCGGGCATTATCGTGCATGTAGATTGCGCCGCCCGACGGAGGGGATTCGGTAGAGCCTGCGTTGACTTTATTATCAATGAATATGCATTGCCTGAACAATGATTTTCCCCGAGCACTCACGGCCCCGCCTTCTACATCTCCTCTGGCCGACCGAATAGTCAGGCTTTCCAGCACGCTGTCCCGCAACTTAAACATGAACCAGGGACGCTTCCGGCCGGCCTTTGTCGGCGGGGGTTCGTACCAGACAATGATTGTTGCTGCTGCAGCACCGATTCCTTGTATCACCAGCCCCGGTTTGTCGGTCAAGTCCAGCCTGGTGGTAAAGTGATATCCGGGTTCCAGAGCTACCGTGTCACCGGCATCAACAATTGGTGATTGCAGGCTCCATTCCAGCGCGCCCTTATCGGTGAGAGGATCCACTCCAGGCTGTATAACCAGCCGTGTTGTCAGCGGTACAACCTGTCTGTACTCGGAGAATCCCGCCTGGCCACCTGCAGTGTAGACAGTCAGCCGGTACAGGATATCGAGGTCATCGTAAATTGTATCCTGCCAACTGGTGGTTTGCGAGTCGGCGATAATGTGCCGCAAAATCCACGACGCATCTGATTCCACCGTGTCCGCCTCAACAGCATGCCGTGCGATCTCCAGACGTAGAAAATCATCGAAGGCCAGTACGGGCCAGGTCAGGACTACGAAGGATGAGTCCGTTATGGGTGTCCGGCTCAGGGCGCCCTGAACTTGCAGCAGACCGGCATTTCCATCCTTAGGTTTAATCCGGAAGGGTGATTCACAAGCCACAAGAACGAAGATTAATGCACTGGCGATCCAGGTGATTTTGTCGATAGTATGAGTCCTGGTTTGCAGGTGGATACCCATGGACGGTTCCAGCGGTACCATGTGGCAGGGACCTTAAATTGTGATCCTGAGCATGATGATTTCCCGATGCGTCTCGTAGTATTGAAAAGGCGACCCCGTGGCATTTATGGCCCTACGATGAGACTCCGGTTCGTCCTTGAAGAGGTTGCGGATTGTGTAAGACAAACTCACCTTTGCCCACTTGACCTGCCCCAGCAGCCTGATATTGAGATTGGCGCTCTGACGCTCAATAGGCTCGGATGTAACCCGCCCATTTTCCAGGATATATTGGGGGCCATCCTTATAGAAATCATAACTGATAACCAACCAGGGGTAACGCAGCTCAAGCTGAGCACTCAGACGGTATTCCGGTTTGTTCGGATACACCCTGGGATCATCCACGGAGATCATCTGGTAGCCGAACTGGCCACCCAAACGGCGGTCAAGAAGCGTAGCGCCGGTAGTCACTTCATAACCCCTGATCTGGGTTCCCAGGACATTATACGGTACCGGCGGTTCAAAATCAGAGTAACTGTACGCGATCTTGTTATCATAGACATTGATAAAAACCCCGCCACTGATTTTCATCTCCAGATTAGTATAGGCATAACCGGGGGGGCGCACTATGATCTCGGTCCCAATATCAGTTGTCGAGACCGATTCATTCCTTAACTCAGATCCGGTTGAGAATGATGGCGGATTGTTGACCCACAGGGAGAGATCGTTCAGGCTGGGGGGGCGTTTGTTGTGCCCCTGATTAATAAACAAACTATAATATGATCTGGGACTGCTGCCCTCCAGACGGAATCCGAATTTTCGATTAAAAACGGTACTTTCAGTCCACTGATCGAACCTGGTTGGCTCATCGGTTGGAATAAACAGGGAGTCGGTCAGGATTGTGGCCGATGCACTTTCGTGTGAAGTAGCGAAATGGTCAATTCGCAGACTTGCTTCCCAGCGGATTTTGGCCACTGCCGGATGGCGGCCATCAGTGACAAAACGTAATACCGCCGTCAATCCATGGTTCGTTCTAGTTAGCTGATTGTGCATGGTTTTGTCGTATGGCCAGGCCAGCGAGCTGGTTGTATTCAGCGCCTCAAAATCCTGTTGCTCGTGATCATACTGAATCGTGAAATTCATATAGCGATTCACTATCTGGTGGGCCACGCGACCATTGATGGTGGTCTCGCTCAAATCACGCCGTAAGTTGGTAAAGACACGATCAGTCCAGCTCCAATTCCTTTGTCCCGCGAATAGATCCCAACCTTCCGAACGCAATATCGAGCCGCTGTAGCGTAGGTAATTCAGCGCCGTTTTATCGCTCTGGGCAACTGTACCGGTATTCAATTCGAGAAAATTGTCCAACGCATAATATTTCAAGCTGAGGTTGCCGGAGGGGGCATAAGCGGCGCCGGCGCCGGACTTGAATATACTGGTATAGGTCGACGAACCATCGTAACGGCGGGCCTTGCCGGAGTAATTGCCGCCCAGGGCCACCGGTCCCAGGCGGACGCTGCCTCTATAGGCCAGGTCCTGGTCGGTAGCATCGGTTGTACCTATTCCCCGGACATAGGAAATCCTGTTGCTGTCCGGCAGGTGTGATGTAATGTTGACGACGCCACCGAAGGCGCCCTGCCCGAACAGAGTACTGCTACCGCCCTTGACCAGCTCCACCCGTTCCATATCATTTAGATCGATGGCCGAGAGATCTGCTACGCCGGTATTAGTATCATTCAGGCGCAGGCCGTCAAGAAATACGGCCACTTCATTGGGATTGCTGCCACGGACACTGATATACTGCTTGCCGGTATTCGAGGCCTGAATATTCACACTGCTCATGGGCCGTAAGACATCGCCAAGATCACGCGCGCCTGAAGTTTCAATCGATTCGAGAGTAATCACCTCCACGGCGGAGGAAACATCAGAACCGATCTGGCTGCGTACACCAGTGATGAAAATGCTCTTGCCCAACAGGGAGGCTGAAGTCAGCAGCGCGTTGATCGAAGAATCACTATCTACCAGGACCTCCAGATTCTCGTACGCGATATGGGTTATTATTAAGGTGAGGGGATAAGGCCGCGTCGTATTGATCTCAAAGTATCCCTCAAGATTGGTGGCAGCTCCGTCCGCGGTCCCCACAATGATGATGTTGGCGCCCACAATCGGATTGCGATTGCCGGCATCCACTACGTG
>DAOWIJ010000217.1 GCA_030640955.1 Fidelibacterota bacterium | reverse complement strand
TGAACCTGCTACTCCATGATAACCGAGGTGTTTGCTGATCGTCCCGGAATTATGACTGATGATAGTCAACCCCGCCGGGTGATACAGCGCGCAGAATAAACCCAGCAAGGCCAACCCCGCTGCCAGCTGCCACAGGGTGGTGGCGGCAGCTAAAAGAACGACGGATCCAGCCGAGCCGAGGAAATAGATGATCAGTACATTCCGGGCCCCGAGGCGGTCGGTAAGCCAGCCGGCCGGGAAAGCCCCAACTCCATAAAGCAGGTAATGAGCGGTCCCAACCAGACCCAGGGTAGTTAGTGAGGCCTCGGGAAACAGATCCATAATCTGGATCATGATCACCGGATATATGAGGGTCAGGCTATGGTTGAGCAGATGCCCGATGAAGGTGATGCCGATGACGCCGCGAATGGTCATGTCATGTAATCAGCCGGATATGAAAAGAGCCACTCTTCAGTGGCTCCTCAGCCCCACCGGCGAGCGTTATTGACGCCGCTCCTTAATCCGGGCCGCCCGGCCACGCAAATTGCGCAGATAATATAGCTTGGCTCGCCTGACTCGGCCCAGACGGACCACTCGAATCTCATCGATGTTGGGGCTGTGGACAGGAAAAATGCGCTCAACGCCGACTCCGCTGGAAATCTTCCTGACCGTGAAAGTCTTGTTGACGCCGCTGCCGGACATGGCGATTACGTCGCCTTCAAAGGTCTGGACGCGCGAACGGCTCCCCTCAACTACTTTTACATCGACTGCCACCCGGTCGCCGGGCCGGAACTCGGGCAGGTCGGTGCGTAATAATTCTTGTGTGGCGTCTTGAAGTACGTTATCCATTGCTCTTCTCCATCAATTATCTTGTCGGGATTCATGTGATTCCCAAATATCGGGACGTTTTTCCCGGGTACTGGCCTCTCTCTGTGCCCGGCGCCACTTGGCTATTTCGCCGTGGTCCCCGGACAGTAAAATTTCGGGCACGGTCAGACCCCGGTATTCCCGTGGCCGTGTATAATGCGGCCCATCGAGCAACTGGTGGCTGAACGAATCGAGCTCAGCCGATTCCTGCGAATTCAGCACACCGGCCTTCAGGCGGACGGCGGCGTCAATCATCAACAGGGCCGGCAATTCACCACCGGTAACCACAAAATCACCGATGGAGTATTCGTGCGTAACCAGTTGATCCCTTACCCGTTGATCGACGCCCCTGTAATGCCCGCATATAAACACCAGGTGGTCCGCCGCGGAAAGTCGTGCCGCCGCCTGCTGGTCAAACAGCGTGCCGTCAGGCGTGGGGAATACGGTCAGGGCCTGATCATCGGCGCCGGTCGCCTCATGAGCCCGGAAAAGCGGTTCGGGCTTCATAATCATACCTGGTCCCCCGCCGAAGGGATCATCGTCAATCTTATAATGTGGCGGATCGGCGTACTTAAACAGTTCAAATAAGCGATATTCCACCAATCCTTTGGTTGCTGCCCGTCCTAAAATGCTGGCCGCGACGACACTTTCGACCACTTGCGGAAAGGGGGTGATAATATCGATCTTCATGGCAACTCCAGCAGCCCCTCAAGCAAATGTATAGTGATGACTTTCTCCCGGTGGCGGATTCCGGTAACAAACTGCTCTACCAGGGGAATTAATACCTCCCGCCCTTGATATGCTACCGTAAGCACCGGGCTGGCCGGCAGTTCGGCCACGGCTATTACCTCGCCAATCTCCCGCCCGTCATCGGTGACCATGGCATAGCCCAGCAAATCGTCCAGGAAATACGTGTCTTCCGAAGGCGGTGGCAATAGATCGCGGTCGATGGCCAGATTCGCTCCCCGCAGTGCGTCAGCGCTGGAGCGATCACCCACGCCCTCGAGCTGAACCAGCAATTTCTCACCCTGCCGACGCCAGCTCAGCAGCTGCATGTTCGTTTCCCCGCCGTCAGTATGCTGGACCCGTACCTGATTAACCTCGTCCAGCACTTCTATAGCCTCCACCGATGGGTTCAATCTGACTTCCCCCTTCAGGCCGTGACCTTTGGAGATAGTCCCAATCGACAGGTACTTTTTACCGTCCATTGCCAGGAACCGGTATTACCGTCCTTTCATGACAAAAAGCTTTAAACTCTATTTTTCGGCGGTTGCTTCTTCCGGAGCGCTTTCCGGTTCGTCCGCAGGCCCGTCATCAGCAGCTTCATCTGCGCTCTCATCGACCGGGCTATCCTCGGTTGCCTCCGCAACTTCCTCGGCAGCAGTTTCTTCTGCTTCCTCAGTCGTTGTGCTGCCCGTCGTTTCCGCGTCATCCGCGGTTTCGGATTTCTCATCCGCCACGGCAGCTTTTTCAGGTTGCTCTTCAGAAGCCTCGGTTGCAGCTGCCGATGCAGCAACTGCAACGGTCTCAGATTCCACCGTCTCGGTTGGAGCCTCATCTTTTTCAGAGACGGTTTCTTCAGCCTCCGGAGCTGTATCTACCTCTTGTTCTCCCGTCTCTTTGGCAGCCGCTTTGCTTGAGCGCTTTTTCTGAGCCTGCAAAGCTTCTTCACGCTTCCGGCTCATCGCTTGTTCTTTCTCCCAATTCTCCAGCGCCTTTTCAATCTCAGCCTCTGATTTGCCTGACTTCATCAGATCCCAACGGAAGTTGAGGCCTGTGCGTGTAAAAAGGTTATGCACGGTATCAGTGCGCTGTGCCCCGACTCCCAGCCAATAAAATATTCTTTCCTCGTTCAGCCGAAATTTTTCTCCCGTGGTTTCCAGGGGATCGTACCAACCCAGCCTTTCGATTTCGGCGCCGTCCCGCCGGGTGCGGGAATCCATGGCAACCAATCTATAAAAGGGCCGTTTCTTCCGGCCCAGACGTTTCAGACGAATCTTTACCGCCAATTCAACTCTCCTTGATTTTAGATGCGATGCTCCCGGTCAATAATTCCAGTTCCTGAGCCGGTAATTCCGCCAGGCGTCGTTCTGCCCGCTTAAAGCCCGCTAATACATTCGACCAGAGCCGCTAAAATTAGAGGACCGATAGAACCCATTGCAAGTAAGATAATCGGTCGGAAAAAATCCTGTGGGCGGCATTAAAAATCACCCCCCTGATGGCGCCGTCCGAGTGATTCCACCACCGCGTCCCCTTCCAGGCTCAGTGTTGAAGCCACCGTTGCTGCCTGGAAAACCGCGGAATCCCGCCACCGAATTGATGAACCCAAGAAAACGAAGGTAGCGGACCTCCCTGGCAATTAAATTTTCGCCTATGCGAAACCACCATCTGATTATCTGTACTCTGATCCTGTTCGTCACAGGCTTAGCAGGCACAGCCGGCAATATTGAACAACTGGTCCTGGAATTACCGCCTGTGGATGCAGCCCCGCAAGCAGATGAAGAAGGCCGGTTCAACCACGACGCCGCTAACGCCTGCATCAGGATCGACAATACTTATACTGACATATTTCGCTGGGTTATTTCCGCTGCCGGCCTGGAGGATGTGAGTGTAGGCTTAACCGGCGCCCGCTGGCAGCCTGTAAAGCCATCAAACCAGGCGTTGCCCGACCATCCCATGATCAGGGTGCACTCCTCCCAAACATGGGGGCAGCTGCCGATTGTGTTGGTGGATCTCTATCCCTGGCGGATAAATAACGGCCGACTGGAGGCGCTCATCAGTGGCTCCTTGAGTGTTTCGATACGCCACCACGCGTTCATTAAGAAGACGGATAGCTGGCTTGCCGTTCATAGCGGTACACCGGTGGCAAATGAGCTGTTGGAGCGGCTTCCCAGGCGTGTCACCCCATTGGCACGTGGAATGATTCAATTCCCTGCGGGCGCCTGGCTGAAGATGGCCATTAAAACCGATGGCATCTACCATCTCACGGGGGATGAACTGGCTGGTTACCTGCCGAACGCCGGTTCCATCAACAGCGATCGTCTGTTTCTGTACGCCCCGGAAGCCATGGGTCGCCCCATGAATGCTACCGTTGGGGCGCCTATGCCGGAGAACCTGGTGGAGTTGCCCATCCTGGTGCGTGATGGCGGCGACGGCGTGCTGCACGGGGGGGATGATCTTCTATTTTATGGCCAGGGACCCCGTGGGGTCGGGCTGGCGGACAGTGAGTTGGTTTACATCGGCAACCCCTACGCCTCGGAATCGTATTTCTGGCTCCTGTTAGCTGACCTGGAACCGGCGA
>DAOWIJ010000129.1 GCA_030640955.1 Fidelibacterota bacterium | reverse complement strand
TCAACCATGGGCAACAGCAGCAGGCAGGCATTCAGGGACCGGCCATTGACCAGTACGGTGCAGGCCCCGCACTCACCGTGATCGCACCCATACTTGACGCTGTACAAGCCATTGGCGCGCAGGTATTCGAGCAAGGTGCGGCCCGGCTCTGCATCCACCTCCAGGTGGCGGCCGTTCAGTGTGAAACTCACCTTCACAGGCTGGCCCTAACCCGGTTCAGGCCCACCCTGATTACCTTCTGCTTGTACGCTTGCGCACCGTATTCATCATCCCGGAAATGGGCGGCCGCCGAGGCTGCCAGCTCGCCAATCTTACTATCATGCAATTCGCTCACGGGAACCGACCAGCACGACAGCTGCGCCGCCCTGCCCGCCACCACAATTTCTGCCTGGTCATCACGTTGTACGGCAGCGACAATTACGAAGGCCGGCGCTGAGGGCAGCAGGGCGAACCGGTGTGACGTTATTTTCCGCAGGTTTGCCAGGTTCAGTTCGAGGTGAGCAATAATGCCAACGCCATCCCAGTTCCGCAGGGTAGTCTCAACCGTTTCAGAAGCGATAATCCGCATGGTGGGATTCAGGGCGTACAGGCAGGCGTACAGGTCCGAATCCAGCCGCCCGCGGCTGATTTCCCCCCCGATGGTACGCTGATTGCGGATATTCTTGGAGGGGCATGACCACCGGGCACATTCGGCCAGGTCGCTATATTCTGTGGTACGCGTAAATTCCAGCAGTTCCTGCACGGTGGCCCCGGCTTCGATCTGTAGTGAGGCCTTGCCGGCCCGGATTTCATTGCCCAGCAGGTGGCTGATAGCTACCAGGGTGTCGACCTGCGGATCCCTCTCGGATACCAGATAGCTTCCGCCGGCCAGCAGCACCTGCCGGGGAGGATTCAGGCTAATGTAAGCCTCCTCCAATGATGCCGGTCTTGTTATTTTATTGATTGAATTCCACATAGCGCTAATGGCGCTGAAATTTACCCCGTGTCTGATGGCTCAGGGGCGCTTAAAAGACCGTGCTCCCTTAATGAGCGCAGCAGTACGTACATGCGAGCCGCATGCTGCAAGTCGATCTCCCCAATATCGTCTGAATGAAACCGGACATCCTTTACACCAAAAGTCTCATTGCTCAGTGTTACCCTGACCTGTTCCGTTTCATAGACCAGATCGCCATCATTTTGGGTCAAGCTTTCCCACCGGTTATTGCGCCGGGCCTTGAGCACATGGCCGTCTATATGGTAGCCGTTGGATTCCCTTCCCAGGGTCTCTGCCGACAGGAAGAAATTCGGTTTGTCCCTGAAGGGCGCTCCGGCAGTGGGGCAAAATGTAGTACAGTCACCACACTCGTTGCAGAAGTCATCGATATTCATGATCTGGCTGGACTGTTCTATCCGAAACGAGGCACCGCCATTCAAGGCGTAACCATCTTCTGTGCGCGATATTGTAGGTATGACGAGTTCAACCGGTTCAACCTCGAACGCCAGGTTGGCCCGGTTGGGACAGACCGTCACGCAGATGTCGCAGACCTCATCGCACAACAGGCAGCGGGCGGCCTCGGCCCGGGCGTCGTCGGGACTCAAGGTCATGTTCACCAGGTCGAATCCGCCGCGCCGGTCCAGCTCCAACTCGGGCATTGGGGGTCCGAATCGACGCCGGGACTGCATCTGCTGAAATTCATGTGGCGGCAGCTGTCGCCGGTTATTCGGGCGCGGCGAGACAGTCGCTTGTCCTGCCTGCTTGATAATCTGTTCGGCTGCCCGCTTGCCGTCACCCATGGCATTGATCAGGGAGTCGGCGCCCCGCACCACATCGCCTCCGGCGAAGATGCCCGGAAACTGGGTTTCACCGGTCCGGGGATCCACCCGCAGCGCCGGTTCGGGCAGGAAATCGAGCACCGTTTCCTGGCCAATGGCGAGGATGATGTGGTCCACGGCGAGCTCGAATTCGGTATTTTCCAGCTTCACCGGGCGCGGCCTGCCGTTGCTGTCTGGTTGGCCCAGCTGCATGCGTGAACAGACGATGGCCTGCAAGGTGTTGTCCTGCCTGATTAGAGCCTCCGGCGCTACCAGCTCATGCAATACAGCTCCCTCATCAATGAGCGCCGCGATCTCCGCGTCATCGGCGGGCATTTCCCGGCGGGTGCGCCGGTAAAGGACCACAACCTCGCCACCGGGGGCCACCAGGCGCAGGGCGGTGCGGGTGGCATCGACGGCCGAATTGCCGCCACCGATCACCGCTACCCGCTGACCAAGATTGATCTGCTTTCCCTGGCGCGTGGCAGTGAGGAAAGCCAGTTGGTCGGTTACGCCGGGACCGTCCTCGCCGGGGATACCCAGCCGCTTGGCCCGCTGGGCGCCCACACCCAGGTAGATGTAATCGGATTCTTTGCGCAGCACCTCGAAATGGTCTCGGTCAACTGTATGAGCAAGGTGGATTTGGACCCCCAATGACCGGATAATGTCCATATCATCATTTATCGCCTCATCGGTGAGACGGAAGGCGGGTATGGCGGCGGCGGGCATGCCACCGGCGAATGGCTGGGTATCGTAAACATGGACCTCAAATCCATCCCGTGCCAAAAAATACGCACAGGCCAGTCCCGAAGGCCCGGCCCCGATGATCGATACTCTCAATCCATTCGGTGGGGCGGCAGGAATACGATGGCCACCGGTGGCGTGCTCAGCCAGGAAACGCTTGATCTCCCTGATGAGCAGGGGGCGGTCGTAGTTCAGGCGGGTGCACTTGTACTGGCAGAGGTGATCGCAGACCATGCCGGTAGTATTGGGCAGGGGATTGGCATCCAGTATGGCGGCATAGGCCTGGGCGAAATCACCGTCAGCGGTGTGATACATGTACTCGGGTATATTCTGGGTGATGGCACAGTTCACCATGCAGGGCGCCGACACGCAGTCGAATTCGGTCAGGGTTCGCCCGGTTTTAATGCTTTCATAGGGAAAGTGGGCCTTGTGGTAGACATCGTTTTCCAATACTGACTGCGCGTAGGCCTGCAGGTTGTGCCAGCCCGCCGCCTGAACATCGCTCCCACCGCCGGCACTGGCAATAATATATTCGTCAATGTTACCGGCCCCCGCGGATCTGATTCTCTGATCGATTTCGACCAGATACTGGCCGAGGCGGGTATAACCACCCGGTTTCAGCAGGTCGCTGCAGGTGGTTAGGGGTTTGAGATTGCAGGCCAGTGTATCGGCGGCGTTAAAGCAGTCCACACCGGCGCAGAAGGAGAGGTCCAGCGCGCCCTCGAAATGGCTTTGCAACTGCCCGGCCACGTTGATACTGATGGGGTGCAGGGCCCGGCCGCTCAGGTAGACCATTTTCTCGTCAGCCGGCAAGTCGTGCCCCGGATTGACGGTCTCCAGCGTATTGGTCAGCTTCAGGCCGAACCGCACACCGCTGGCCTCGGCCACTTGCCGCAGGGAGTCGATCATATCAACGGCCTGCTCAAATTTGGGATCGTGCTCGAAAGCCTCATCAGGCGCCTGCACTTCGTAGCCCAGCCGGTCGTTCAGGATCGAGCGCAGTTTCTCAGGCCCCAGCAGGGTGGGATTCAACTTGATGGCCGTATGCAGCTTGCGCTCCTCCATGAGGTAGCGTCCGATGCGCTCGATCTCGTCCGGCGGGCAGCCGTGCATGGTGGAGAGGGTGACATTGTCGCTGATCCGGCTGGGAATATTGATTTCGTCGATGGCGGGGTACAGGGGCCGCAGCGACTCGATTTTCAGCTTCAGGTCAGCGCGGCAATTTTCCATGGAATCGAGGAACTGCTGGACATTGGGCCGCATGATACCCGCCAGATCGTACCCCACGCTCATGTTGAAAATGAACCCGGGGTCATCGGGAGAGCCCCAGCCCAGCTTGTGCCTGAGCAAGTGGATGATAATCCAGGCATTCAGGTATTCGTGGTACGATTCGGTCAGGGTCAACTCCTGGGACCACTCGCAATTGTAGCCCTCGTCACGCATGTCGATGCACGGCTTGGCGACCTCTATCCGATCCAGGGTCTGGACGGTTTTCAGCTCCAGGTAACGGGCGCCGCACAGCCACGAAATGATGATATTCTGTGACAATTGAGTGCCGGGGCCGGCGGCCACACCGATGGGCGTTTCCAGGATCCGCCCGTAACGCTCCATGCGAAAGACATCGTCCTGCCGCGGCACATGGAACAGGTCACGATGCAGACCGAAGATCCGGTTATCATTTTCGTCGGCCAGAATCCAGCCCAGGAGCCGCTCAACGGGCAGGGGCGTAAGCTTATCGCCCATTGCCGCCCCCGAGCAGGTTGCGGAGGGTATACGCCAGTACATTCTTCAAGACCGTGCGGCGGTAATCGGCCGGTGCCCGGAGATCGTCGATGGGGCTGATGTCGTTGTCCACCAGGTGCATGGCGTCATCAATAGTTGCTCCCCGACTTACCAGCGCCTCCGTAAGCGTGTCGAGCAAGACGACCTTGGGCGCCACTGCACCGGCAGCGATAGCCAGATGCGAAAAGGCCCCGTTTTTGACCGCATATGTTATGGCAAAATTGACCACGGCGATGGCCATGGCCTGGCGCAGCCCCAGCTTGTAGAACAGCGACCTGTGTCGCAGCTTGGGCAGGATAACCGATTGTACCAGCTCGCCGGGCGCTAAGGTTGTCTGGCCCGGCCCGGTGATGAATTCCTCTAAAGGGACGGTCCGCTCACCCGCTGGACCGGTAATTTTCACCACGGCCCCATAGGCATAAAGGGGGGGCAGAGTGTCCCCCGCCGGCGAGGCATTCACCAGGTTGCCGCCGATGGTCGCCCGGTGCCTGATCTGGGGTCCGGCGAACTGGTCGGCGGCCTCAACCAGGGCGGTAAAAAGTGTGTTAATCGCGGAATTGGCCCTGATCTGCTCGATGGTAGTCAGAGCGCCGATCTCGATTTCATGGTCCCGCTCGACAATGCCCCGCAGCTCGGGCAGGGCCTTGATGTCCAGCAGATGAACTGGCAGCGGCCGGCCATTTTCATAGCCGGGCATCAGGTCCGTGCCACCGGCGAGAACTGTAACACCTGCTGCTGGAACCGCACCGGCCTGTTCGAAATACTGGGCCAGACTCCGGGGCCGGTTATACTTCACGATGCTTACATGCCGCGTTAGCCACGGCGCTGAAGATTTTCTGGTATCCGGTGCAGCGGCAGATGTTGCCGGCCAGTTCGAAGCGAATGCGTTCCCTGGTGGGGTGCTTTTCCTCCCGTAGGAGCTGGGTCGCTGACAGCACTATTCCCGGTGTGCAATAGCCGCACTGTACTCCGTGTTCGTCGATAAAGGCCTGTTGCAGGTCCGAGAGCGTTCCGCCTTGAGATAACCCCTCAATGGTTATGATCTCCGAACCGTGTGTTTCCACGGCCAGGACCAGGCAGGAGTTCACCGTCTGCCCATCCAGGAACACGGTGCAGGCGCCGCACTCCCCTTCACCGCAGGTCTCTTTCGCGCCGGTCAGATCCAGTGTATCACGGAGGAAATCGAGCAGCCGCAGGTGAGTGGGAACGCGATGCTTGTGCCGCTGCCCGTTGACGGTCACTTCCAGGTCAAAGTATTCAGGTGTATCCAGGTAGATCAAAGGCTGAGAGTTCCACTTTGCGATGCTGTTTCAATAAAGGCATTGAAGGCCGCCGGGTCCGGTTTGATGGGCGCCGGGAAGACCAGGTTTTGCTGCGCTGCCGGTATGTCTTTCAGACCGCTGCCCGTGATGAGCGCCACCACCGATTCGCCATGCCGCACCTGACCCTGATTCAGCGCCTGGAGCAATCCGGCGAAGGCCGCTGCGGCGGCCGGTTCGGCGAAGATACCGGTATCCTGGGAGAGCTGTTTTTGTGACCGCAGGATGTCTTCATCAGACACCCGGATGCCGTAGCCCCCTGATGCGCGCACCGCCCGCACCGCTTTTAGGCCGTCGCGAGGCAGGGAAACGGAGATCGAGTCAGCTATGGTATCTGCCTTCACCGGAATGATAGCGCCATCCCCCGCCAGCGCGTTCACAATCGCCGCCGAGCCACGGGCCTGGACCGCCACCACACGAGGCATGGACGTTATCCACCCCAGTTGATGCAGATCGTAAAAGCCCTTGCACACACCGCTGATTATGCTGCCGTCTCCCACGGGCACGAAAACCTGGTCAGGTACTTGCCAATTGAGCTGTTCGGCAATTTCCAGGGCGGCGGTTTTCTTGCCCTCTGATAAAACGGGATTTATACCGGTACTGCGGCAGTACCAGCCGTGGGCCTCGGCTGCTGTTACGGAAAGGTCAAAGGCCTCATCGTAGGTACCGTCGATCAGGCAGAGGGTGGCGCCGTACTGCATAATCTGGGTCAGTTTGGCTGGCGGGGCAGCAGCGGGAGCCAGGATGACGGCCTGTTTACCGTAAAATGCCGCCAGTGCCGCCAAAGACGACGCGGCGTTACCGGTGGAAGCGGCCACCAGTACCTGTTGCCCAAGCTCATGGGCGTGGCGCAGGGCGATTTCCGTGGCCCGGTCCTTAAGTGAACCGGAGGGATTGCGGCTGTCGTCTTTAATATGCAGAGCGGCCAGATCATACCGCTCAGCCAGCTGGGTGACCGTCACCAGTGGTGTGCCCCCGGCTGATATTGTGTGATTGTCGGGAGCAGCCGACACGGGGAGCAGCGGCAGATAACGCCAAAGGGAGCGATCACGGTTGGCTGTCAAATCATCCCTGGACCAATCACTGCCAATGCTGGCGTAATCATAAACGACTTCCAGGTTATTTTTGCATTCGGCACAGGTATAGCGGAACGGTTCCGGCGGGCATTCCTGTCCGCAGCTTACGCAGCGGTAGCCGATGATATTCGGGTTGAGCGTCATAACTGCAGAGGCCTGATCCGGATCATGACAGGTATTTCTTCAACACCCCCGTACGTTCATTGAAAGCGGTGATCTGCCGGTCCCATTCCTCCGCCAGGGCGAACTGCCTTGTCCAGTAGTCATCGTCGTACCACTGGGCGTCCAGCTCATCCACGTCCTTGCCCTGCTGCTCCACCCAGGTGAAATACTTCAGGTTATGCATGCGCTTCTTATCGTTGTATGACAGCTCCAGCATGTTGTCAGTGCCCACTCCCAGGAGACGGCCCTCGAAATCCACCGCCGCATCGGTTTCAGTGTATTCGCCTTCCGCCTCGCGCGCCTCGGCCAGGCGTGATTCGTACATCACCAGGGAGTCGGTAGCCACGGTGAACACGGTATCGCGCTCATTGTACTCATAATACCTGGCCAGCTTGATGGCGCCCATAATATTGGCGATGGAGGATATGCCGAAATGATGGAGCTTACCGACGATGTCCGGATCGACGCCCTGCTCAGTCAGATAGGCCTGCCCGGCAGGTTCATTGAACAGGCGCAGCAGGCGCAGGACCACCGCGTCATCGATAGCAGCCACCAGGTCCATGTTCCTGACGTTATGGATCCAGGGTACGTGTTTGTCGCCGATGCCCTCGATGCGGTGGTCGCCGAAGCCGCTATGCAGCAGGGTGGGACACTGCAGCGCTTCACCGGCGGCGACCCTGATGGCGGGGAAATTACCTCGCAGATAGTCACCTGCGCCCAGGGTACCGGCCGAGCCCTGGGTCAGGAACAGGGCGCTGAGGCGCTGGCCCGGCTCCCGGTTACTGAGAAAAACAACTTCCATGGCGGGACCTGTAACCGCATAATGCCACAGGGCGTTGCCGATTTCGTCAAACTGGTTAAGGACCACTATCTCGTCGCCGCGCCCGGCCTGCAGCTCCTTGACCTTATCGTAAATCTCCTTGACGTTGCTTTCGCCGCCCGGTGTCTTGATTACCTCCGACCCGATCTTCGCCAGCCAGTCGTACCGCTCCCGTGACATTTCCTCGGGCAGCACCGCAATGGAAGGGCACTCCAGCAGGCGGGCATTGTAGGCGCCGCCCCGGCAGTAGTTACCGGTTGAAGGCCATAGTACTTTTTGGGTAGTGGGATCGAAGCGGCCCGTAACCAGCTTTTCGACCAACGGCCCGAACGTGGCGCCCACCTTGTGCGATCCGGTGGGGAAATACTTGCCCAGCAGCACGAATATGCGGGCCTTCACGCCGGTCAGTTCGCCGGGCAGCTCCAGGTAGTTTACGCCGCCGAAACCGCCACCCCTTTCCACCGGCTCATTCTTCCAGGTGATGCGGAACAGGTTCAGGGGATCAATGTCCCACAGCCCGATGCCGCTTTGCAGCGCCTGGCGGATCTGGTCGGGAATCAGGCCGGGATCGGCCATCTGGCTGTAGGTGGGGATAATAATGTTATTGTCGCGGCAGCGCTGGACGGCCCGCTCCAGTATCTGATCAGCATTATTGTTTGCTGGGGCCATCTTATTTGCCTCCCATTGTAAGAGTCATGACCGCCTTGGAGGTGTGCAGCCGGTTTTCGGCCTCGTCATAGATGACGGCGTTGGGTCCGTCGATCACCTGGCTCTCCACCTCGTTCTCCCGGTCGGCCGGCAGGGCGTGCATGTACATGACATTGTCCCGGGCCAGGTCCATGCGCTGCTGAGTGCACTTCCAGTGGCGGTTGGCCTCCAGCAGATCATCCACCACCGCGTCACCGGGATTTAATACCCAACTGCCCCAGTTCTTGGGAATGACCACGGCGGCGTCCCGGTAGGCCTCTTCCTGGTCGTGCGTAAGGGTAAGCGAACCGCCGTGCTTTTTCGCCGAGGCCTCCGCCTGTCTAATGACCCAGTCCGGCAGTTCATATCCCTCGGGATAAGCCAGACACACATCCATACCGAAGCGCGGGAACAGCAATACCTGGGATAGGGGCACGGAGATGGGCTTTTTGTGGGACGTGGCATAGGCCCAGATGATGGAGACCTTGTTGCCGCTGAGAGCGGGCATTTTTTCCCGCATGGTCATCAGATCGGCGATGGCCTGCAGGGGGTGGTAAAGGTCGCTCTGCATGTTGATAATCGGCACGCTGGACCACTTGGCCAGGTCCTCCAGGTACCCGTTGCCGACTTCCCAGAAGCAGTTGCGGCAGGCGATGGCATGGCCGTAACGCGACAGGATGATGGCCGTGTCCTTGGCCACCTCACCGTGGGATATCTGCATGGTACTGGTATCCAGGAAGTGGGCGTGTCCACCCAGCTGGGTGATACCGGCCTCCATGGAATTGCGGGTGCGGGTGGAGGCCTCGAAAAACATGAGAAAGATGGTCTGGTTCTTCAGGTAGTCCGTCAATTTCCGCCGGGCGAACTTGGCCTTCAGGTCGCTGGAGACCTCCAGCAATCGCTCGATATCGTCCAGGCCCCAGTCCTGCAGAGTAATCAGGTGTTTACCGGTAAAGTCGGTTGCCATGTATTTCCTCGTAGAATTTTATTATGTGGTATTTCAATTGGTCTTTAGCATCTTATGCGCGAACTGCCGCACGTAAACCGTCGGTATGGCGGCATACATGGCCGCCGCCTGAACCAGTTCGTCCTTCCTGACGTGCTCGTTGGGGGCGTGGGCCTGTTCCTCTTTGCCCGGACCGAAACCGATGCAGGGAATATCGTAGCTGCCTTTGATAGCCACACCATTGGTGGAAAAGGTCCATTTATCTACTACCGGCTCCTCCTTGAACAGGCCGCGAAACGACTCCACCAGGGATTGCGTGACCGGATGCTCCTCGGGGATCAGCCAGGTGGGGAAATAGGAATCACGGGGATAGGTCAAGCCCTTGTATGAAGGCACGGCGTAGTCGTACATCTCAACCTTGGCGCCGGCGCGCTTGACGGCGGGCAGTGACCGGATTTCATCGAGGGCCGAATCGGCGGTTTCACCGTGCGTCAGCCGGCGGTCCACCGACAGGGAGCAGCCATCAGCTACCGCGCACCGGGACGGAGACGTGAAGAATATCTCCGATACGGCCAACGTGCCCTTGCCCAGAAAATCGTGGTCGGTGAGGTGGTCGTTCCGCGCCTCCAGTTCCTGGATGATGGGCGCCATCTTGTAGATGGCGTTATCCCCGCGCTCGGGCGCCGAGCCGTGTGCGCTGAGGCCCTCGGTTGTGATCCTGATCTCCATCCGGCCCCGGTGACCGCGATATATGCGGCCCGAAGTGGGTTCGGTAATAACGACGAATTCCGGCCGGATATGCTCCTCATTGATGATATAGTGCCAGCATAGCCCGTCGCAATCCTCTTCCTGGACCGTGCCGGTGATCAATAATGTGTAGTCGTCCTCCAGTCCCAGTTCCTTGATAATCTTACCCGCGCAGACCATGGCGGCCATGCCGCCCTCCTGGTCAGCTGAACCCCGGCCGACAATGATCTCGTCATCTTCCCAGCCCTCGAAGGGGTCATGCTTCCAGGCGTCCCGGTTGCCCACGCCAACGGTGTCAATGTGGGCGTCCATGGCGATGAGGTGCTTGCCATTACCGATGTACCCCAGGATATTGCCCATGCCGTCAATTTCCACCCGGTCAAAGCCTACGGCCCGCATCTCTTTCTCGATCCGTTTGATCACCGCCTCTTCCTGGGTGCTCTCGCTCGGTATGGCGATCATGTCCCGCAGGAACCCGGTCATTTCGGGCAAGTATTCGTTGGCCTTCGCTTTTATCTTGCTAAAATCCATTATCCTTGTATTACCTTATCTAGCTTCTGATTTTGTACCTGGTTGTGAATCTAATCTTAAATGCCGGCCATGGTCTCCCATAGTCTGGCGGATTGCCGGGCGGCGTTTGCCAGCGCCCGCTCCTCATCGACTTTAACGAATCTATTATCACGAACCCGAAATTTACCCCTGGACAGTACATGACAGGGAAGTTCCAGGCCATACAATAGGTGGCCGGCCAGGTTGTTTCCAGACACCTGTGTACGGGGATGGTAATCATATATGGCCAGGTCCGCCTGGTAGCCCGGTTCGATCAGGCCGATCTTCCTGCTGAAAAACCTGCCGGCGATTTCGGGATTACGCCTGAACAGCATTTCAATATAGTTATGACTGCGCCCACCTGCCGGGGCCTGGGAACTTTGGATCAGCGAGCCTTCTTTGGCCTCACGCAGCATGTCGGCCTGCATGCCGTCGGTGCCCAGGCCAACCGGTAAGCGATCCGCGATTGCCACGGGCAATGACCCCACCCGGTTGTTCGCGTTCGAGCTGGGATTGTGAGCCACCGCCACACCGAGATCAGCCAGTCTCTTCGCGTCTTCAGGGGTGATGTGCAGACCGTGGGCGATCAGGCTGTTTTCAGTCAACAGGTTGAACCTGTCCAGGCGGTCAACCACCGATGTGTAACCCTGGCCACGGGCGTCTTCCTCATCCGCCTGATCCTCGGATACATGGATGTGAACACCCACGCCGGGCAGCTCCCTCAAGGCTGCCTCCACTACCGACAGCGATTCGTCAGACAGCGTGAAAGAGGCGTGTAACCCCAACATGGGGTGGGTCGTTGGATCGACGCCAAGCTCATCAATCGTTGCCAGGTTTTCCTCCAGACCAGCCCGGAAGCGCTCCGGGCCGTTGCGGTCGGTGACCTCAAAAGCCGGCGACAGGTTAACGCCCAGCTGGCTGGCTGTTTCAATCAGTGCCGCCAGGGAACCGGCGATCCAGTTCTGGCTCGAGTGGTGATCAAAAACGGTGGTTACGCCCGCCCGCAGACAGGCCAGCAGGCCGCTCTCAAAGGAGGCCCGGGTGGATTCCTCATCCAGGGCCAGATCAAGTCTCCACCAGATACGCTCGAGTATCTCAACGAAGTTGGTGGGCGTTTGCGGCGGCGGAGGCATTCCCAGGGCCAGCGCCGAGTACAAATGGGTGTGCAGGTTGATCATGCCCGGCAGAACGGTCTTGCCACGCAGATCGATGGTCTCATCGATATCAACGCCCGCCGGTAGTTGTTGCCCCACCG
>DAOWIJ010000108.1 GCA_030640955.1 Fidelibacterota bacterium | reverse complement strand
CCGGTACTTCTTCCTATCATTAAAGTAAGAAATGCCGCCGCCGTTGTGAAGCCCCCCGTAATGATGCCAGGGCCGACTTTCTGCAAGGTTTCCACCATTGCCCGTTTCGATTCCACACCTTTATTCAGGTGCTCGGCGAATACGGATATGATGTGTATGGAAAAGTCAATACCCAGACCAACCAGCACAACAGCCATCATAGCGGTCATCATGTTAAGCGTATCCACCAGCAGCCACGAAACCCCCATGGCCCAGGTCAACCCGATTATCAGGTTCACCATTGCCAAAATGGGGCTGCTCAGCATTTTGAAAGTGATGACGAATAAGACGAATACTGCTACCAGGGCAAGAATCGTTAGAAAGAACGAATCCTCCAACCCAGCCACCATCTCATCACGTCCCAGCGGCAAGCCCCCGGCGAGACCAGCACTCACATTGAATTCCGGGGCATATTTTTTAGCTATTTCTTCAACACCATCAACCACTGGCATAAGATGATCCATTTCCAACATGCTGATAGTCGGTTCCACCATGATCAACATCATACTGCGGTCGGGTGATGTGAGATACGGAACACCAATACCCACAGCCTCAGCGGCAGCCGCTCCGTAGGCGGGATCGTACGTCTCGCCCAGTAGTGCCGCCGTTGTATTATCCACCCAGGTTTCAATTCCGTCAAGATAGGAAACCGCCATGAATTCCCGCTGAGTAGTCGATATTTTTTCGTCCGACTGTATATACTCTTTCTCCAGTGAGTTATTCATATTGGTAAGGAATGGCAACAGGTTCGGATTTGTAAATACCTCCTTTGTATTTTTCAAATCTTTCGGTTTGATCAGCATCATACCGTGATCACGCATGAAATCAACTGGCTGGCGGAATTCTACACGCTCAATGTAGTGACCATCGTATGCGGCTTTTCCGGCGGCCACATTATCCATGGCGGCCTGATACTCTTTTCTGACCTTTTCCGAACCTTCACTAGTAATCCAGCCTTCCAGATCCTTTATCATAGGACTAACATGGTCGGCGAACGCGATCATTTCCTCCTGCTCACCCTCAATCACCACGAAAAATGTAGAAGCGCCGTTAAACTCCTCGGTGATGTAGTTGAACTCATCCACCATGGGATCATCGCTGGGCATCAGACTCGTAAGGTCCATGCTCATCTGCAATTGCCCGGCCATGGCGCCGAATATCAGGGTGGCAACCACCACACACAATAACATCCACCAGGTTTTTTCGCCGGCCCAGCGGCCGAGTGCAGTCAGCATTCGTTGTCTCATAGTACTATCGTTCCTTCCATATTAGATATGGCTTTTGCCATGTAAGCTGTTTAAAAATAGGCTCTCAACCGCAAACGCAGGCCCGTCTCCTGGTAGCCGAACTCATCAGTTTCTTCTCCCGCGAACAGACTGCCGGTAATGGTCAGTTCCACGTCTTCATATATGTTGTACGTCAGCTGGGGATTGATTACCAGACTGCCGTCGTTCAGGTTGTATATGCTGAACACCTCGGCGCTTATCAGGTCGGTGAGCGGGTACATGGCCATGGCAAACAGGTAATCGGTGTTCAGGCTGTGCGTTTCGCCGAGAAAGTAGCTGATGTAATTATCAAACGATACCTGGTCGGGATCGACACCGAAATCGTTATGGTAGTACTCTCCCATGAGATATAGCGATGATTCGGTAGTATAGTCCAGGCCCAGCACGTACTCATAGCGCAGGTTATCGGTGGCAAAATCGATACGGTTCAGGGCGAATTCGCCGCGCACACCGAGACCAGCCGCTTCACCTTCCAGATTCAGGCCTGCCAGTTCCCGAAAGCTGGTGTCAGCAGCAAACAGTCCGGTAGTTATCAGTTCCGATGCTGAATAGACGCCGGACAGGTCAAATCGGCCCAGCGAACCCTTGAGTTGATAATACTGCGTTGTATGGCTCCATGTGGAGCTGGCTTGCAGAATGCCCGCTAACTGCAATCCACCGACCAGCGGTACGACTATCTGGAATGCCTCAACACCGGTTTGCTCGTAAGTGGGGTCCAGGATATCCTTTACATTGAAGATGTCGGTGGGATTCCAGGCATACCCCACGCCCGGCGAGATCTGTTGTCGGCCGAGCGTCAGGTCCAGCCACGGAAAGTATATCTCAAGGAAAGCGTTATCCACGAAGGTAGTGTCATCAAAACTAACCGGAAACCAAGTGAGCGTATCGAGAGTAGGCAAGACCGGCCAGCGTTCCACAGGCATGAAGTCCATGAAATTCAGGGTAGTCTGTCCGTTGTAGCCCCGGTAGATAATATCCGCGCCGATATGAATATTATCGCCCCGCGCCACCTCCAGGTCCAGGCGCAGCTTATTGAACCCCAGGTACAGATCACGGGACGGTAAGTCCAGATAGTCGGCCTCCGCTTCGTAGTAGCCGTACCAGTCTACCTGCGCTCCTAAGGTGGCTGTCAGCAACAGGGTAATTGTGATTGACTTATACATTATCAAATCCGTATCTCCATAATTCCGGTATTACCGCTTTTTCAGATTACGTTCGGTGAAGAAGTCGTCATCGAAGGTCACGTCGTACGTGATTTCTATCGTTTCCATCCCGGTGCTGGTGCGGTCTACCAGGTTTTCCATCACCATTTTCATAGCGGTGGGGATTCCTTCAATCACCTGGATGTTTTCCAGGTGCAGCACCTTTGTATGAGTGCCGGTTTCATCGTAGTAATCGATCTGCAAAGGGTAATAATCCTCGGTACGAACATGACAAACCAACTTCGAGTACGACAGATCATCGGCGACCGCCCTCAATTCCAGCAGGTAGCATTCGCCACCCTTTAGTTTGCTGATACCCAGGTTCTTTGGGGCGTAATCTTCCTTCCAGGATTCACCGGAGCCCATGTCTTCATAGGTAAAGTCGGAGCCTTCGAACTTTTGTTTCTTGGCATGGCTGGCCAGCTTCCGCACGCGGCCGGTGCGCTTGATATACATCCAGATATTGTCGGAAAATCCAGTCATCAGTATGGCGTTACCCCGCACGCGGGATGGTAACCTGTACCGCATCAACGATTTCTCGCCCTTATCACCCATATAGGAGTCGTACTCGAAGGTGCGGGTCTGGCCCGATGTGGTCTGGATGGTCTGTGTGATAATGGCCTGGGCATTGGGCGGATTCATCACATCGAGCACTTTTTCGAGGATCTCCATTCCGCTAGGTTGGGCCGTTGCCGTTGAAGCGGCCATTATCAGTAAAATCGCGATTTTTCTCATGATTGCAGTTCCTTCCTTCCGGTGGCCGTGAGCATACCGTTTAAAAATATTTCACGGGTTGTGATCATCAATTCTTTAATATCAAAGCGTTCCCGCTGCAAGTAGTAGTGCAAGGCCAGCCCATCCAGGGCCGCAAATACAACCAGTGCGAAATAGTCAATGTCGAACGGTTTGAGTATACTGGCTTTAACACCGTCTTGTAATATTGGCTCGAAGACAGCTACCCCGGCCCTGACGCCACGAATTATCGCCTGATGCATTTCAGTGCTTGCATCGGCACGTATGGCCTGTGAAAATATCTCCATAATAATGGGCCAACTTTCGCCTTCCTCAGAATCCAGGTATTCCTCAAGGAACTTGAATGAATACTCGATTAAAGACGTGATTTTCTCGACCGGAGTCTCACCCATGGCAAGCAGTGCGTCCATATCGTGGAACATTTCCGTAAAAAAGCCTTCGACCAGGGCAATGAAAATATCCTCCTTGCTGCTGAAGTATTCGTACACCGTCCCCTTGCCGATTCCCGCCTCATTGGCGATGTCGGCAATCTTGCCGCGCTCCAGACCGTTACGGGCGAAGACCATTACTGCTGCTTGTATAATGCGTTGGCGTTTGTCTTCGGTGGGGGGCGTCGGATTCATGGCTTTGGTTGCTACAGGCGGCACCTTGGTTAATGGTTGGCACAGTCATTATAAAGAATATGACCGACCAGTCGGTCGGAATTTAAAGACTGGTGACGCTTTTTACAAGTATTTTCCAGGTTAGATGATCTGATGCATTGGCCGGAACGGCCTAGAAATAAACGGAGAGCCCAAAGAAGATGCCGCTGGTTGTGTCAACTGAATATTCCTTATCGGTTTGTACGCTTTTTGACCGGATCTGATTGTTCAGTATAAATTTATCAATATAGTTTTTCGCTGTGTGGCGAATATGCAGACCGCCACTATACTGGAATATCAAATACAAATTATCTTTCAAACTCCGTTGAACGCCTACATTCCCGGTCCAGCCAAGATCTACATAGTATTTTTCAATAATTCGCTTGTTGAGAAGTTCGCCATCCCTTTGTCTTTCGCGATTGTCAGTTGTATAAGAAATACTTAGTCTCGGACCATGACCATAATATGCTGATGCTCTTTTACCATGAGTAAAATAGGTAAGATACTCTAGCGCGAGTGCCAAAGAGTATGCGGGGCTTTTATATATCTCAACGTCCGTTGGCGAAGTTTTAGTCGTATCACTTTCATAATAATGCGATGTATTTCTTCTCTCTCGGCTGTGCATAGGTTCCAGGTCCGGTGAAATGCCTATGCGCCAGGCTTATTCGGTGATTTATGCCTGGTATAACTGATCAGCGAGCCCTGTGCTGAAGCCAGGGTGAAGTTCGGGTCCACTCGAAAGACCAGCGCCCGGTCTCCGGCCTCAAATTGTTGAATAATGTCGGTTGTATCTTGCGCGCTGGCAAGGGTGATAAAAATTGCCAGTATTGCTATTAGAGTCGCGGGATATCGTT
>DAOWIJ010000130.1 GCA_030640955.1 Fidelibacterota bacterium | reverse complement strand
TCCTCATCGGTGCAGGCGTTACCGTCAAACTCGTCACCGGGACCGCCCTTTTTCTGGGCATTGGGGGGTATGGTGTTCAGATCTCCGCCGGCAATAACCAGCGCTCCGGCGGCGTCCAGGCGGCCAATTTCTTCCTTAAATGTGTCTATATGCTTTTGCTTGGACCCGTCCTGTGAGAACGCCGCCGTGTGCACGACCACGGCGTAGAGTTCCACGCTGGTGCCCACTTCAACCCGGGCGGTGACAATATTGCGGCGCAGGTAGAAATACTGGGTGAGGGCATCCTGATCTTCCCGCAATGCCAGGGCGATTCGCTTTCCGTCAGACAGCTTGTATTTTGACAGGATGGCGTTGCCCATGTCCATGCGGCCGATGCCGTCTGAGGGGATAAACTGGGACTTCCACAGCGATGAGTATACGCCGTAGTTAAGGCTAGTCGCATGATCTAGCAGATACTGGACCTGGTCCACGTAGGCGCTGCGACGCGATGATATCTCGATCTCATTCAGCAGCAGGATGTCGGGATCCATTACATCGATATAGGCCACGATACGGTCCAGGTTTTCAGTAACCTCCTCTTCGGTCATCAGTACGCGTTCGCCCCAGCAGTCGAACCAGAAATCCAGGCCGTTGGCGCCGTACTTGATATTCCAGGTGACCACTTTCAGCGAATCGGGTGGGAAGTCGAATATAGTTGGACTGGACGCCTCATAATAAAGCACCTCCCCCCCGTCCTCGAAAGTGGTGACCAGGGGTTCACACGCCGACGCTGCCAGCATCAGCAGCAATAATGGCAGCCTTGTTTTAAACATTGCTTTCATCACGAACACTCCTACATTGACACAACCACTAAAAACAAAATTTCATTCCGCTAAAACCGTAGACCGAAATTCATACCGATAGTTTGGCGCCGCCCCATACCAAGCATGACGGGGTTAACTGAAAACGAGGTCTTTGTGTGTCGCGATGCCGTTTCCCTGGCGCCCGGCTTCAGACGTTGAAACGTCCAATATGCTCCCGCTGAACGAGCCAGAATATCGCCCGCCAATAAGGCGTCGCTACCTTGATCCAGATCGATGATTAGGGCCAGGCCTCTCAAGGCGGCCCAACCGGCCATTGATCCCAATCCAACAATGGCGGTCTCGCCGGTGGTTAAATCATAGTTTTTGCCCAGCAGATACGCCGCATAGATACCACCATCAACAGCAGCCGTGACGATTATCAGGCTGGGCTTGAAACCCGGGTCCAGCAGCGGTAGCAGCCATACACCGTTCAAATAACCCAGCATCGCACCCAAGCCCATGAAATAGGCATCGCCGGTTGACACGGATTGATCCTGGAATATTTTCCACGTCATCCATCCGCCGCCTAAATACCCGGCCGTTACTGCCAGACCGTTCAGCCGAAACCAGTTTTCGGTTAAATCAGCGTCAATATCCGTTGCCAGTATTTGCGCGATAAGAGCATGGGTCGCTCCCAGTGTGCCCGCGCCGGTTACGAGCGTTGCCTGGCCATCCGAGGGCTGCCAGTGTCTATAAAGACGGTCGCCAGCTAAATAGCCGATGGGCACCGCAACCATCATGTAAGTAGTCATGATCTTAGCTTCTGGATCTATGGAATCCCAATTCTCGAAGCCGATCAACGAAACCAGCGGATAAAACGACAGGATTCCAAGCATGCTGCCGTTAGTCAGGAACGTGGCCCGCGCGTGAGGCAAGTCCATCTCCTTGGTATAACGCCATGAATAATAAAAACCCCCGGCAAATGCCAGCATCTGCATCCCGGCATAGATCTGCGGCGATTCCGACCCCAGAACAAAAGGTATGCCCCAACCATAAAGTCCGTTTCCATAACCCATGCTCTGGACGATGACTTTCCTCCGGCCAGCCTGAGAAAAGCCTATCGGTGTAACGATCTCGCCAGTGGAGGCGTGTTTACGTTCGATTTCCAATACCTGGTCCTCGGTCAATGCCAGAGAATTCTTCAGCGACTTCAGCAGTGCTTCCTCGTCAGGGGAAATCTCGCCATCGGTCAATGCCGTTATGTACATTTGCTCGTAAATGCGGACCTGGGCCACCAGCGGCGCCGTGCAGCTGATTAGCAATAATAGCAGTCTGGCATACCGGCCGTACCGAGCCGAACGCAAGCGTTGCCTACTATGGTAGTCCGGTATCAAGGTTTCACATCCGGCGGCCGGGGCCATGATTATATAGTATCACCTCAGGTGTAAACAAATCAGTCATCGAACTTAATTATGCAACCTAAGGCTTTTGTGGAGGCGTTGGCAATCTCTTTGCCCGCCGGCATGGCCGCTAGGGCGTTATCCGGGTAAGCTTCCTCAACTTCCGAGCGATTGCGGGCCGGCAGTCCAACCAGACCTAATGTAGTGAGTGCTTTGATCACCGAATAATTCCCCTGAATCAGATCAATCCAATGGAGTAATCTGACATTGGGGGGCAATATAATCACCTTGGATACTTCAAGGCACTATAAATCCTGTTAATTTCCGGCAGGATTCTGAACGATCGAGGCCGGCTCAACCGGCCAGTTCTACGGTTCAAGGGTTATGACGACACAACGATTTACATTCAAGCAGTTTCAAAAATTCGATATCCGGGTAGGTACAATCATCAAGGCGCAACCTTCGCCGGATGCCAGAGTACCATCCTTCCAGCTGGAGATCGATTTTGGCGAGCTGGGCCGCAAGCGAACCAGCGCCCGGATTACCGACCACTACACACCTGGGGAGCTGGTTGGCAGGCAGGTATTAGGCGTGGTCAATTTTCCCCCTAAGCGGATCGGCAAGTTTGTCAGTGAAGTGCTCGTACTGGGCGGATACGAAAGCGATAATTCCGTGCGATTGCTGATACCGGAGCAGCCGATTACTAACGGCGTCAAGCTGAAATGATCAAGGCCATCATTTTTGACATGGACGGAGTGGTCATCGATTCCGAGCCTCTTTATAAACAGGCCCAGGAAAGATTGTTCGGAGAGTTTGGGGTCACCATACCGGAGGATGATTGGAAACTTTTCCGTGGGTGTACCGAGGATTCATTTCTGCAGCTGGTGGGCGAGCGTTACAGCCTTAGTGACAAGACAGATGTTCTACGTGAAAGGGGCCGCCGCTATGTGCAGGAAGTCTTTGATGCCGGTCTCGATTTTATGCCGGGCTTTAAAGAATTCCACGCTACTATTAATGGCCATTTCCGCACGGGACTGGTAACCTCTACGCCGGGCCAGCTATATAGCTGGATAGCTGATAAAATGGATCTTGGGCCCTACTTTGAGGAGGTCATCTGGGGTGGCATGACCGTAAACAGCAAGCCCCATCCGGAGCCATACCAGACCATGATCAAACGTCTGGGTATCGCGCCGGAGGAGGCCCTGGTGCTTGAAGACTCGGTCCACGGGATGAACTCAGCCCTGGCCGCCGGCGCCTGGACGATCGGGCTCACAGGCTCCGTACCAACAGATGATATGCCTGCGGTTCACCGAGTAATCAATACCTTAACGCAGCTCACGCCTGACGATATTATCCACCTGCCGACAGCCGCACAATGAGTACCGGGGAAAACAGCAATTTGCCCCTTGTTCACCTGGAGCCGCTGAGCGAGGAATATATCGACCAGCTGATAGCCTGGCGGGCCTTGTCTGAAACACAGGATCACCAGCCCATCTCACCAATCAGCCGGGAACAGTTTTTAAGCTTTGTGGATCGGCGCAAATCGGTAGATCTGAAAACCTTGACGGACAATGAGTATATCTTTATTATCATTGATGACCGGACAGGTTCACCAGTTG
>DAOWIJ010000083.1 GCA_030640955.1 Fidelibacterota bacterium | reverse complement strand
GTGGCGGCGGCCACCACCGATCTGAAGGATATTGCCGAAACCATCGGCGGGGACCGCATTTCAGTAGTCAGCATCGCCCGGGGCAACCAGGACCCGCACTACGTGGAGGTGCTGCCGTCATACATGATGAAAGTGAAAAAGGCCGACCTGTACCTGATGGTGGGGATGGAACTGGACATGTGGAGCGACCAGATCATCGACGGTTCGCGTAACAAGCGGCTGCGTATCGTGGATTGCTCCCAGGACATCCAGCGGCTGGAGGTGCCTACGCGGAAAGTGGATGCCAGCTTGGGGGACATCCACCGTTTCGGTAATCCTCACTACAATCTGGACCCGGCCAATGGCAAAGTTATTGGCAGAACTATTACCGAGGCCCTCATCGAAGCCGACCCCGCCGGCCGGTCCATCTTCGAAGCCAACCTGGCGGACTTCGAGCGCCGGATCGACGAGGCGTTGACCACGTGGCTGGAAGAATATGCCTCCCTGCAGGGACAGAAGGTTATTTTTTACCATAAAAACTGGGTGTACTTCACGGAACGATTTGGCTTGGAAGAGGTTCAGTTCCTGGAGCCTAAACCGGGTGTGCCGCCGTCACCGACACATCTCAACAGGCTCATCAAGACCATCGAAGAAGACAACGTCAAGGTGGTAGCAATAGCGTCTTACTTCAGTGAGCAGGCGCCCGGCTTTTTAGCCCGGAAGACCGGTGTCCAGGTAGTGAAACTGGCCCATTCAGTGGGGGCGTTGCCGGGAACCGATACTTACCTGGAAATGTTTGAGTACAACCTGAGAATTCTCAGCAAAGTCTACGGAGAATAGTATGTTTGAAGCTCTTGATCTGATTATCTGGCCCCTGGTGGCGGCCCTGGTGCTTACCGGCATCCACGTCTACCTGGGGTTGCACGTGGTTACCAGGGGCGTCATCTTTGTGGACCTGGCCCTGGCCCAGATGGCCGCCCTGGGAACGGCAGCAGGCATGCTCATGGGGTGGCGTCACGAGGACCTGTCCACCTACGTAGTTGCCGTGGGATTCACTTTCCTGGGGGCCATCCTGTTTGCCATTACCCGGAGTAAAGACGACCGCATCCCCCAGGAGGCGATTATCGGCATCACCTACGTGGTGGCCGCGGCGCTGATGATCCTCCTTTTCAGTAAGTCCGCTGAAGGCGCCGAGCATATCAACTATCTGCTGGTGGGCTCGATCCTTTTCGTGACACCTGCCATCGTCGGTAAAACTTTTTGCCTGTATGCCGTTATCGGCCTCATCCATTGGGTTTTCCGCGGAGAGTTTCTGCGGGCCTCGGAGAATCATTCCGCCCGCCAGGCGCCGGATGCCCGAACACGCTTCTGGGATTTCCTCTTTTACGTCACTTTCGGCTTTGTTGTTACCAGCTCGGTAAAGATTGCCGGCGTGTTGCTGGTTTTCTCCTATCTGATCATCCCGACAGTAGCGGCCATGCTGTTTGTCCAGGGCAACCGGAATCGCCTGATCTTCGGCTGGGGCTTCGGAGTGGCCGTAAGTGTTCTAGGTATGGTTTTCTCGCTGGCGCTGGATATTCCCACGGGCGCTTCCATTGTGGCCACTTTCGGCGGCGCACTGGCACTGCTGGCTATATTAAAGACAGCCCTAAAAAGCAGCACTGTTTGATAATTCTAGCCCTTGCCGCCCGTGCAGGTCCGGATTAAATTTTCGCGCCTCAAAGGGCCCGTTCGTCTAGTGGTTAGGACTCCAGGTTTTCGACCTGGCAACAGGAGTTCGATTCTCCTACGGGCTACGTATTCGTAAGTCGCCGGATCAGGTGGCTTTTTATTTCCATACATGTAAATAGTCCCGACTCCCCTCTGAAAAGTGCAAATATTTCATCTTGTATGTTCTGGGAGCGATAAATGGCAGTGAACGAGTAATGATGTAATAGGTGATGAGTATTGAGATGCTCATGCACCTGTTAGATGGTCAATTTGCTCGTTCCACCCCACCTTTAGATGCGTTGGGATTTCTGGTGAATCAAGTAGATCTATGAAGATCTGATTGAAAATAACTCGTCCTTTTCTACCTATCGTGCCGAGTACTGCAATAATCCAATCTTTTATTACCATGAAATTCACCTCATGCCCCTGTGCGAAATAGGTGTGGGCTTGATGTAATGCTTGGGCATCTATACTAGTCTCCTTAATAAAGAAAAGATAGTCCTCAACACTAGATCGTGCTATTTTTTGTATTGAAGGTGGAAACCACTCGAGATTTGTCCACATCTCTTTCAGTTACTTCAACTATAATTAGTGTTGTACCTTTACTACAAATAGTAATGTCACCACCGACACCAGAAGCAGAATCGGCAACATTGATGCCCTGCCAGGAAATATCCCAATCAAGATTGAAATAATTCTTAATTGTTGTGAAAGTGGCTATTACAAGTAGCTGGGGGAACCTACCACCGCTCGGAGTGGAGAGCAAACCTTCAATTAATGGCTTGTATTGCTCTAAACTAATTCTTTGTATCCGAGTGAGGTCAACCGCTGCTGCTTCTCTCAGCTCAAGAAATTTGAATACTATAAAGCATAGGAGCTTGTTAATGCTCTGATTATCTGAAATAGATTGTAAATAGTCAAGTATATCAAGAAAATGATTATATGCAGTTATGTCTCGACGTCCGGGCAAATCTCGCTCAAATCTAACGGAACGTCTAAACACATTCAAATAAGGACCCTTAGAACAAGGAATCCGCTTTGTTTGGAGAAATGGATTGATGACTTCTTCGTCAAGAGAACGCGCGTTGAAAGCATTTACTCCCTGACTTACGTAGGGGAGATGAATGTCAATACTCTGATCGATCTTTCTTGCAGCTATACACCCGAGAAGAGCCTCGCGATACGCTTGTGTTTTGGATTGAAATAAACTCTCACAAGCACTTTCTATTTCATTAATAGTTTCTGGCACTGATCCCTGAGCAATATTCCTTTCAACCTTCTTATATATCTGGCTAAGCAGATTACGCGCCTTTTTATAATCTATACTCACCAATTTATTCCTGTGAAATTAATAGTTAGTCCAAAGCGCTTCTTGACGAAGTTTCTTTATTGAATGTGCTTGCTTAGGCGGTGCGTCATGCCGATTCCAATCGTTATAAAGGCTATACAGTAGGTCGCACCTGTAGCCTGATACTGCGGCTTTTCCTTTTATTTTTTGAAGAACTTCTGCGAGCTCTCTGTGTTCTTGATTAGACATTTCAAACCCGTAAGCCTTGGTATCACCTCTCACCTCATGAGGATAAGGTGGATCACAATAAAATAAAGTCTTTTCGTTATCGTAAAGTCTAATAACATCGATTGCTGGACGATTTTCTATTTGAACTCTAAGAAACCTCTCAGCAATCTTTGGCAGTTTCTCAACACTTCCAAGCCATCGGGATACAACACCCGACATACCTGCTCTACTAGTGTTTTTACAGTTTGCCCATCGACCAAGCGAAGCAGTTTGAGCCAAGCCTGTCCTTGCTTGTCGTGCTCGAATAAAAAAACGCCGGGCCCTTTCTAAATCTGATATAGATTTATCATTCGGGGCTAGAGCTAGAAAAAATTCTTCTCGTGAAAATGGCGTTAAGGAGATTAATCTTACGAGCTTTGTATGATGATTGCGCAACACTTTAAAGAAATTCACAACTTCACCGTCGATATCATTGTATGTCTCAACTAGGGAGGGTGTCCTATTGAGCAATACGGCTGCAGATCCGGCGAATGGTTCGCAATAATGATGGCATTCTGGTAGAAGCGGTAGTAGCCAGTCAAGGTGGTTGAACTTCCCGCCGTACCAGCCAAACGCAATGAGTTTTCTGCGCTGCTGTCGGATTTTTAGCCCATTATTTATCTTGGGCGTGCTACTTGGATCTTTCAAATATATTGTAGAAGGGGTTCTCGGCATCTCGTTTAAGTTATTATGTTTTTGATGCACTAATTTGCAGGAAATACTGTACCTAAGCAACGTATGTATCAATTATTTGATGAAAGAATATTTTAATTTAACAGTTCCACGATCTGAAAAGTGGGATAACTATCGGCCCGCGTGGCTTTTTTGGTAAATAGCGGATATATCACACAAGTCCCTTCCCTGCTCTCCCGTATCTGGCTAAGTTTGCGGGCACTTTTTTCATAACAGGAGCAACAGAAAACATGAGTAAATACGTATATACCTTTGGGGCGGGCCAGGCTGAAGGGTCCGCTGACATGCGCAATCTGCTGGGCGGCAAAGGGGCCAACCTGGCTGAAATGGCCGGCATCGGCATGCCCGTACCGGCCGGTTTCACTATTACTACTGAAGTCTGCACCTACTTTAACGCCCACGACCGGGGCTATCCCGAATCCCTGGATGGCGAGATGGCCGCGGCCATCTCCAGTACTGAAGCAACCATGGGCCGCAAGTTCGGCAATGTTGATGATCCCCTATTGATGTCGGTACGGTCGGGCGCACGCATCTCCATGCCCGGCATGATGGAAACGGTGCTCAACATCGGTCTCACCAGCAGTACCCTGCCGGGTCTGATCAAGCGCTCCGGCAACGAGCGGTTTGTTTGGGACTGCTACCGCCGACTGATCACCATGTACAGCGACGTAGTCATGGAGAAGGCCGCCGGGATCGAGACCACGGAAGATAATGGCATCCGTATCCAATTGGATGGCATGCTGGACCAGGTCAAGGAGCGCAACGGTTACGAGTATGACTACCAGCTTACTTCAGCCGATTTGAAGTCACTCACCAATGCCTACAAGGTACGCATCAAGGAAGTGCTGGGCAGCGAGTTCCCCGATGATCCCATGGAGCAGCTGTGGGGCGCTATCGGCGCCGTGTTCGCGTCATGGGACGGAAAGCGGGCCGTCTCCTACCGCCGCATCGAGGGTATCCCCGGCGAATGGGGTACTGCAGTGAACGTGCAGTCCATGGTGTTTGGTAACCTGGGTGAGAGCAGCGCCACCGGCGTCGCCTTTACCCGCAATCCTGCTACCGGAGAGAATACTTTCTTTGGCGAGTGGCTGCCCAATGCCCAGGGCGAGGACGTGGTGGCCGGTACCCGCACGCCTAATCCGCTGAATGAACCCAGCCGCAACGAAGGCAACGACCTGCCGAGCCTGGAAAGCTTTAATGCCACCCTGTACAAGGAGCTGGTGGGTTACCGCGACAAACTGGAAGAGCATTACACCGATATGCAGGACCTGGAGTTCACCATCGAGGGCGACACACTCTACATGCTCCAGACCCGCGCCGGCAAACGCAACGGCATTTCGGCCCTGAAGATGGCCTCCGATATGCATAAAGAGGGCCTCATTGACAAGCATACGGCCATCATGCGGGTCAAGCCCGGTCAACTTGATGAACTGCTCCACCCCATGCTCGATCCTGTGGAAGAAATGAAACACACACCACTGGCCAAGGGACTACCTGCCGGTCCCGGCGGGGCTACGGGCAAGATCGTGCTCACCCCCGACAAGGCCGAGGAAGAGGCCAAAAAGGGTGAAAAGGTGATCCTGGTGCGTACCGAGACCTCCCCCGAGGACGTACACGGCATGCACGCCGCCGAGGCCATTCTCACATCCCGTGGTGGCATGACCAGTCACGCTGCCCTGGTGGCCCGGGGCTGGG
Source organism: Fidelibacterota bacterium (assembly GCA_030640955.1). Classification (GTDB taxonomy): domain Bacteria; phylum Fidelibacterota; class Marinisomatia; order SCGC-AAA003-L08; family TS1B11; genus DAOWIJ01. Next base: position 2,643 of record DAOWIJ010000083.1, on the reverse strand, counting down.
GCAAGTGCTGTATTGTGGGCTGCGCCGCAATCGAGATTAACATGAGCGCCGGTGAAGTCCGGGTGAACGGCAAAGTACTGAAGGAGGGCGACGTCATCACCCTGAACGGCACCAAGGGTCTGGTCTACGAGGGCGAAATGCCCCTGATTTCCGTAGATCCTGGTAAGAACGAGGACTTGAAGCACTTCCTGGAATGGTGCGATGAAACCCGCAGGCTGGGCGTGCGTGCCAACGCCGACTCGCCAAATGACGCCACCCAGGCCCGCCAGCTGGGGGCTGCCGGTATCGGCTTGACCCGCACCGAGCACATGTTTTTCGAGCCGGAGCGGATCAAGTTTGTGCGCCGGATGATCCTGGCCGATAACTTGGACGACCGCCGCGCCGCCATCATGAAACTGCTGCCCTTCCAGAAGGAAGATTTCCGGGGCATCCTCCAGGCCATGGAGGGCGATCCCGTCACCATCCGCCTGCTGGACCCGCCGCTCCACGAGTTTGTGCCCCACGAGGCCGCGCAACAGAAGGAGTTGGCCCGGGAAATGGGCATATCGGCGGAGCAGATCAAGTCACGGGTGGAAGCCCTGTCCGAGTTCAATCCCATGCTGGGGCACCGGGGCTGCCGCCTGGGGATCAGTTATCCCGAGATCACCGAAATGCAGGCGCGGGCCATCCTGGAAGCTGCCGCTGAGCTGGTCAAGGAGGGTGTGGACGCCCGACCTGAAATCATGGTTCCCCTGGTCGGCCACGTGAAGGAGCTGTCCAACCAGCGGGCCATTATCGAGCAGGCCTACGAGGATGTCAAGGCAAATATCGGCGAGATTCCCCACCTGCTCATCGGCACTATGATCGAAGTTCCCCGTGGCGCCCTGACCGCTGACGAGGTGGCTGAGGTAGCCGACTTCTTCAGCTTTGGCACCAACGACCTGACCCAGATGGCTTGCGGCTTCTCACGCGACGACTCCGGCTCGTTCCTGCCCCACTACGTGGAGACGGGCATCTACGGCGATGATCCCTTCCAGTCCATCGACCAGACCGGTGTTGGCGAACTGGTACGCATCGCTATCGAGAAGGGTCGCCAGACCAAGCCTAATATCAAGCTGGGCGTGTGTGGCGAGCACGGTGGTGATCCCGATTCCATCCACTTTTTCCACAAGGTGGGTCTGGACTACGTGAGCTGCTCGCCTTTCCGGGTACCGGTAGCCCGGCTGGCGGCGGCCCAGGCCACGCTGGAAGATTAGCCTGTCGCGCTAAATCCTTTTCTTTGGGGAGAGGCCGGCCCGTAGCCGGGATACGGCTATGCGGGGAGTTACAGTACGAGCGGTGTGAGCGGCTCGCCAAACCATATATCCTCCGCCCTTTTTCAGCGGCAAACATTATATTTCGCTACAAACAAGCTGTTTTTGCCTGAATAGACCGGCGGCTCCGACCTGATCGGGGCTTTCTACTGACGTTAAGGGTCTATTTTTTGGAATTGCGGAATAAGCTTGCTATCGGGCATTAAAATATATATATTCGGGTACCGGAAGAGAAATGGGACCAGACCTATTTTATAGGTGGGGTGTCTATATATGTTGGTTTTTGACTGTTGGCTGCCGATGTGGTGGTTCCTGGTGTTGATTTTCAGCGCCGGATTCGACAGGTCACTTTTTGGCCTGTAATCCTTTTCGGCATAACAAGGCATAACTTGAGGATATGTCTGACGGCTTAAACATAAACGATCTTCTCTCCGGCCTCACCGGCAATCAGGAATTACTCCAGAATACCGGCAACGGGACAGCTACGGCTAACGCTCGGGCGGAAATAAACGCCCTTCGGACCGCGTTGCGTCAATCTCTGCGGGAAGCCCGGAACGCCGAGACCTCCACCTTTGACACTTCCGAGTTGCGCCGTACCGCCAGGGCACGATTGGAGGATCTGCTCACTGAATCCCGCGAGGCCCGTCAGCTGGCGCGGCAGGAACGGCAAACTGCTCGCCTCGAAGCCCGTGGCGCAAACGCCAACAATGGCGCAGCCGCTGCACGAGGTAACGGCAATGCCAATCCAGCTGTAATCGTTGACCTGACTGGCGCCGCTGGTGAAGAAGGAGCCGCAGCGCCGGCGCCCGCCACAACCGGGTTCGAACTGGGTCAGGCCTTACGGCAGACCGCCACTGATGTCCTGGCGCCCGCACCCGCCGAAGCTACAGGCGGACCTATCGCCATACCGGTTGGGCTGGAGCAGGGCATTCGCCAGTCCGGCGCCCTGCCGGGAGCGCGGGAAGCGGCCCTGAATATTTTCGACATCAACACAACTGGCGGCGCTGATAACGCCCAACTGGGTGCGGTGCGATTGGCGGCCAGTTTCCAGGATACAGCACTGGGTGCGGCGCTGGGCGCCAACGAGCTGCCTACTATCGGCGGTATGGATAACGTGGGTCCGGGCAACCGGGTGGCGCTGCCCGATAATCTCACCGCCCCTCCTTCGATCACTAATGGAACAGACCTTACGGCGCCGCCTACTATTCTGGACCGGCCCGCTGACAACGCCGTCCAATTCGGCCCGCTGGCACGGGCTCAGCAGGGTATCGCTGATCCCACTGCTGATATCGCGGCCCCCCCAACCCTGCTTGAGATACCCGACCAGGAACCCTTGGGGGCCGGCAATGAC
>DAOWIJ010000136.1 GCA_030640955.1 Fidelibacterota bacterium | reverse complement strand
GGGTCCTTCGATTCTTACGATCCAGGACTTCCCGGTCTATCAGGTGACTGATACGCTCCTCAAAGGACATCTCCGTGTAAGCCCCCGGTTGTTCCAGCTGTTCCAGCAGGGCCACCTTCAGGCCGTGGATATGGTCCATCCCAATGACAACCTGGAGTATTTCAACGGTGGGGCTGAAGTAGTACTCAGGGACATGTTCAGTCTGCGGGCCGGAGTGCGCAGCTACAACACGGTAGAAACCCCCGCTGAGCGCGATACCGGCATCGCTTTTGGCGGCGGCCTGAACCTGCCACTGACCAACATGCGTCTGGCCGCCGACTATGCCATTACCGATTTTGGCCGCTTGAAACATGTTCAGCAGATTACCTTCAGCCTGGTTTTTTAAATCTGCCGCCTGACCGGGCTCGCCAGACAAACCGGGCCTCTACGAGACCTTTTACGATCAGGCTACCTTCCGGCCGCGGCAGGACAGGCTCCCTCGAACCGCCGACATATATTGCCAAGCATTGACGGGATGGATTGCACACCGCAAGGTGCGGGGCTCCCCCGCCATCGACGGGGTTCAATTTGACCAATGGTGACCAACCCTGACCAGTTTTACTATAAATTGATGCAGGAATAGTGTTGCACCATATATAGGTTTGAATTTTCCCTAATTATTTGTATCTTCACATAGCAGTCTTCCAACGAAGACTACAGCATTATATATAGACAACAGTGCCACAAAGGTGCTGGTCATTCAGCCGTCCGACTTCTCCGTAGTGCTCGCGATATGGGAAGCCAACACATCTGCAAGCCCCTCGACTCCATGACAGTGCCTTAGGGCACCGGTGGACAATACTCTTGAAGATTAGAAGTGTATCCCGCTTTCCGAGCATTGAAACCTGTGGATGTCTATGAAGGACGTGATCAGCAGACCCTGTATCGACGTGAAATATTCAAGCGGTAGGCGCTTCAGATGAAACGCGAACTAAATCTTGGAAACGTGATATGCCTCTTAGTTTCAAGCACATCTGGACCACATTACTTTGGCGACGTACACTACTCCATATGGGGGAATACATCATGCGACACATAACAACGGCGATTGTGTTGATAAGCACAATGGTTGCTCTTCCCCTACAGGCCCAGATGTTGGCCGATATCACCACTGATGTGGAAACCGAATTCGGGACCTATCGTCCCTACCTTGTAAATGTAATCCCGGCGCTGGAATCCTACACCGTCGAACCTGACTTCAGCAATGTGAACAACTTTTCGTCAGAGGAGAGTAGGTTCGATTCCGTTGATCTAGCATTTCTCTCCCGGAATCACTTTACGGTTAAAAGAAGTCAGTATCAGCAACTGTACGACATCTATAATGCTTGCACCTGGGATGGAATGCCCATATTCGTGACCACGGATGCTGTCCTGCACACCTATCATGTCCTTTTTGATCGCTTTCTAGCTGAAATTGAAGTCCAGCAGTTTGTAGAGCTGCTGGGCTTGATGACCGATACCCTTCTCGATAGCGCCCAATCGGTATCTGACCAATCCACGAAACCAGAGGTTCAGGAGGCAGCTGAACGTAATGTTGCGTTCCTGAGCGTGGCAGCTAGGCTGCTGGAAGGAGACGGTGTTCCCGTGCCTGAAACGGTCTCCGCGCTGGTGGATGCCGAACTGGTTCTCATATCGAACCACGACGGTTTTCATTGCTCACCTATCTTCGGTCCATTTTCAGAATTGGACTACAGCCAGTTTCTGCCCCGAGGGCATTATACTAAAAACGATACCCTCAGGGCGTATTTCAAAACCATGATGTGGTATGGCTGGACCATATTCACCATGGAACCTGATCTTTTCGGTGATCTTTCCCGGCGCCATACCCTCCAGGCCTTGATGCTGGTGCAAATGCTGAATAATCTCGATGCGGATGGTCAGCACCTCCTGGATGTGTGGGAAGATATGTATGAGACCACCTGCTTTTTTGTGGGGAAGACCGACGATCCCAATGTCAGGGATTATGAAGAGATTGCCGTCCAGGTGTATGGTACTGATTTTCTTTCACTATCAGCTGACAGCTTGGCGGATGTATTTCTGCTCGACGCGTTCATGACCGAGACCCAGGAACTACCCGAACCGAAGATCCCCAATTGGATCTATGGGACCTTCACCACCTATAAGGGCTTCCGCTTCATGGGGCAGCGGTTCATTCCGGATTCGTACATGTTCGCCCATCTCGTCTTACCCGAGGTGCCGGATCGCTTCTTCCCCAAAGGACTCGATGTTATGGCCATTTTAGGTTCGGAGAGAGCCTACATGCTGCTCGATTCGGTGTACCAGGAAACCGCGTACCTGAACTACCACGAAAAAATGGCCGAGTTCAAAACGGAGTTTGCCGCCCTACCGGCGGAGACTTGGGCTCAAAACCTGTATTGGAACTGGCTCTACTGCCTGATGCCATTGCTCTACGAAAAGGGAGCAGGTTACCCGGTCTTTATGCAGTCCCTCGCCTGGGCGGATAAGGAACTCATGAGTGCTCTCGCCTCCTGGGCCGAGCTGCGGCACGACACCATTCTGTATGCCAAGCAAAGTATGACCCCGTGTGGGATTGCGCCAGGACCACCAAGAAGCTATGTGGAACCCAATCCTTACCTGTATGCCCGCTTAGCCAGCCTAGTACGCTATACGCGCGAGGGCCTTCAATCTCGCGGTCTACTTCTGGAAGGGTTCGGTGCCAAACTCGATCTGTTCGAAGAGCTGCTGCTGTTCTTGAAAGATATGTCCCTGAAGGAGCTGGAAAATATCCCTCTCTCTGCCTCGGACTACGAAAATATCTTCTGCTTCGGTAAGGTCATGGAGGAGCTTATCACGGAGGTAAAGGACCCCCAAAAGCCTTGGGAGAAGGAGGCGGATGACATGGCGGTAATCGCGGATGTTCATACCGACTCAAACTCTGACCTGTGTCTGGAAGAGGGTGTTGGTTATCCCTTGGAAATCTTCGTCATCGTCAGTGAAGGTGGAACTATCCGGATCACACGGGGTGCCATGTTTTCCTACTATGAGTTTACGCAGCCCATCGCTGACCGGTTGACGAATGAAACTTGGCGGGAAATGCTGGCCGGAGATACACCCCCTGCCATGCCTGAATGGGCCTCGAACTTCATCAACATCACCGCCGCACAGCCCTCCTTCTGGCCCGATTCTCCCGATAACCTTTACATGCATGAGTTTCTTGTTGGCGATTTGGCACCTGCTGATCTGATCCCCAAGACAATAAGACTTGAGCAGAACTACCCCAACCCCTTCAACCCGGTAACCACCATCGCGTATGATTTGCCCGTGGCGGGAGAGGTAAGCCTGATCGTCTACAACCTCCTCGGGCGGGAGGTGACCACGCTGGTGAAGGGATTTCGCGCTCCGGGGCGCTATACCGTGCGGTGGAACGCCTCGGACGTGTCGAGCGGTCTCTATTTTGTCCGGCTGCGAGTGGGCGGTTTTTGCGCCACCCGGAAGATGGTGGTGCTGAAATGATACTCGGGGCTGGGGACTTGAGGCTCGATGGAATCCCGCCAACGGCGGGGCTTGATATTAGATATTAGATATTGGATATTGGATATTTGATGGGACCCCGCCATCGGCGGGGGAATCCCGCCAACCCCCGACCCGAAGCGTCGGGGACAGGTGACAGGGTCAGCAACCACTTCTTACTGCCACTGCCACTGCTACTGCCACTGCTACTGCTATCCCGCTTCCAGCGGCACGGCGGCGGGTTATCTGAACAGCCCGGAGAACGGGATGACAATTGGTACAAGTGTCGTGTAACTTAATTCGCTGAAAAAGGTGGAAATATAAACGTGCGCAGTCAAATTCGATTCCGATACACTATCATTATAATAGCATTTCTCTGCTGCCTGGTACCAGTGGCGACCTTTTCCGCCATGGAGGGCTTGGTGCCGGCTTTTCCTCTGGAGTCCAACGATCTGAAACTGGAACGACGAACTCAGCCATTCACCCCCTTTGACAAGGCGGGACGGCGGTTTGCGATTCTGGGATTCGAAAACGGCAGATTCGAAGCCTGGGGTTATCCCATCAAAATACTGCGCAACTTTGAACTATCGTTCATGCTGGGAAATAGCACCGAGAAGATTCGGGGCAGCGAGACCGCCCGGTGGATTTCGGTAACCCCTGAGGCTACGGTTATTACCTACACTCACCAGTCGTTTACCGTCCGTGCCATCCACATCACGCCGGTGAAAGATCCCGGAACGATCATCCTGCTGGACGTGGACTCTATCGAACCCATGACCGTCGTGGCCGGATTCCTGCCAGTATTGCAACCCATGTGGCCCGCCGGGATTGGAGGGCAGTATTCCCACTGGAATGATGAGATGAAGGCCTATATAATCTCTGAATCCAGGCGCCAGAATGTGGGTTATGTGGGATCACCCGCCGCTGCGGGTATTTCCTACACACCAGCCCATATGCTCTCTGACTTTCCCCAGGAGTTTAGAATCGAAGTGAACCCGAAAGAGGTTGTTGGCAAGTACATCCCCATTATCCTGTCCGGCGGCATGGGAGACCCTGACGAATACAAACAGGTTTACCAAAGTCTGGCTGCCGACCCGGAAAAATACTATCGCCAGAATCACGCCCACTTCCAGGCGCTCCGGGAGAATACCATCCGCATAATAACCCCGGATAAGGAAATCAACCTGGCATACGAATGGGCCAAGGTGGCGTATGACAACCTGGTCATTACCAATCCGCGGCTGGGTACCGGGTTGGTAGCCGGTCTGGGTATTTCCGGCACCAGCGGTCGGCCGGGGTTCGGGTGGTATTTCGGTGGGGATACATTCATCAATTCACTCTCCATTGTCGGGTATGGTGACTACCCCGCAGTCAGGGACGCCCTCAGGTTTACCAAGAAATGGCAGCGGGACGACGGTAAAATGGCCCACGAACTGTCCCAGTCCGCTTTCACATATATCAACTGGTTTGAGGATTACAAGTACGGATACATCCACGGAGACACAACTCCATGGTACCTCGTGGCTATGGGTAACTACTTCCGCGCGTCAGGGGACGTGGAATTTATCAGAGAGAGCTGGCCCTCGGTAATGAAAGCGTACCGTTGGTGCCTGAGTACCGATCAGAATGGTGATGCGTTGATGGATAATAAAGCGGCTGGTCTGGGAGCCTTGGAATACGGTCCCCTCGCCGGCATATTGACAGACGTGTATTTAGGGGCGATTTGGGTTCAGGCACTGGACGCCATGAGCCGTTTGGCCGCTGCCGTGGGAGAGGACGGTTTGGCTGCGGAATGTCGTCAACGCCACGAGGAAACGGTGAAAACCCTGAACGACCGATTCTGGGACCGGAAAAACAAGCATCTTTCTTACGCGTTTAATACCAAGGGAAAAAAGGTGCCGGAAGTGACGCCCTGGGGTGGGGTGGGCATGATATGGGACTTGTTCGAGGCCGAGAAAAGCAGCGCCACTCTCACCAAGCTCTGCTCTGCCGAGCTGACTACTGACTGGGGTGTACGCTCCATCTCTAATAGGAGCAAATATTATCAGCCTTTGAATTATAACTATGGTGCTGTCTGGCCGTTCCTCTCCTCATTCATTTCCACTTCCCTGTATATGAACCATTTTTCTGAAGCCGGTTATGCAGGTCTGTTCTCCACCGTTTGCCATACCTTCGATAATGCCCTCGGTAGCGTCACCGAAGTGTTTTCGGGCGATTACAATGTCTGGCCCGGCGAGTCGGTGCACCATCAAGGTTTCAGTTCAGCTGGAGCCGTATTGCCGCTGGTGAGGGGCCTTCTGGGTCTGGAGGTGGATGCCCCGGCCCGGACCATCACCTTCGTGCCCCATCTACCCGCCGATTGGCAGCATCTCGAGGTGGGCCATATTGTTGTCGGGTCTGCCACTGTTGATCTGGTGCTTGAAATAGGTGAGGGAGCTATGGAGCTATCCATCCGGGTGACGGGTGAGGAACCGGTTAATGTTCATTTTTCTCCGGCTTTCCGGACAGGAAAAATCACCGAAGTGTTGATCGATGGAAAGAGTATATCGTATGAAACCCATGAGACACCACAGGATTTTCATATCGATGTCGTCGCAGAGGTTAAGCGCAGTGCTCTCCTGAAGGTGAAATCCATCCCGTCCTTCGATCTGGTTTTCCCTCGGGTACTGAGCAAAACGGGAGATACCAATCGGGGCTTGAAAGTGGTTCAGTGCCGTCGAGGGAATAGGAGTCTTGAGTTTGATCTGGATGGTCTTGCGGGTGAAACGTACCACATCCGCGTATTGCGTCCGGAGCATGTGGCTGCCGTTTCTGGTGGAACATGGAAGAGAAACGATATTGAAGTTTCCTTTGCCGAAGGTAAACCCGGTAAGTTCGTGAGGCAGACGCTGAAGATTACCGGCCGCTGATAATGGCAGAGATTGATCCTACGCAGCTTCCGAGCTGATTTAGATACTCATCCCGCAGACTATTACCAGCGGGGTGACTTCGGGGAGCTCCTTAAAAGCCACACGGCCATCTCGTTGGGGCCACGATGAGCCCAGGCATAATAAGGGATCGCCATAAAGACCTGCTCGTTTATTCGAAGATCCTCCTCTTCCTTCAGGGCATGGCTGCTTATAGTAACGATTCCTCCGAGCAGGTCAT
>DAOWIJ010000128.1 GCA_030640955.1 Fidelibacterota bacterium | reverse complement strand
GGCTGTTTCAGTGCCGGTTTGGGCTACCAGGTGTCGGCCAGATTCGCTATCGGCGCGACTGTTGAGATATTATCCGGCGGGAACGAGCGCACCGAAGACAGCACTTTCCCATGGAATGACTCCAGCGCTTATTATATCTATAAACCGGGGTATCGTTCGGCCGCTATGAGCCTGGGTATCATGCTTGCGCCGGTTCCCTGGTGGCGCATCGGACTGCTTCTGCGGACACCGCAAAAGATCTCTATCAAGGAACGGTCTCAAGGCACGGAGACCGCCGGCTGGGAAAAATTTGAATATTCGTCCCAGGGCCCTTTTTATCTGCGGGCAGGTACCTCCCTTAGCCTGGGTCCCTGGCTGGTTGCCGCCGATGCTTACTGGTTCGATTATTCACAGATAAAATTTGAGTCGGACTTGTGGGATTATGATGGTGACGTCCCCGTAGAGCCCATCGATATCGGCATCAACGACGACCTGCGGCGGCACTATAACAGTGTCTTGGGCTTTGCCGTGGGCAGTGAATATCTGCTGCCCGTTTTCAATGCCAAAGTCCGGGCCGGGTACCGCTATGATCCCGCCTTCAAGGACAGCCAGGGTTCAGATGGCCTCACCGCCATTTCCGTTGGCTTCAGTGTGGTGCCGGTACCGCAGTTAAGGGTGGACTTTGCCGCGGTTCAAACCAGCTGGGCCCTGGAGATGGAAGAACAATGGATCGTCACCAACTATAGTGTAAACTTGTTGTTCCGGCTATAGGCGCGTGCCGGAGCTTCAGGAATAATTATGAGAATCAAACCAGAGCGGTTAATCAGTGCGCTCATCCTATTTTTATTCGTCTGTCTTCCGGTAGCGCGAGGCGGAGATATCCCCACCAGGCAGGAGCTACAGGCGGTACGGGCGGAAATGATCGAGGGTAAGCGGCGGGCGCTTACACTGGCACGGGCAGCCCGGGCCTCCTCTTCAGCGTCCCTGCCCCGGGGCTACGATGCCAATTACTATCAGCTCGACCTTTCATTTGACATACCCAACGAAAGCATCACCGGCGAGCTGGATATGCGGGCCACCTCGCTGATAGACGGCCTCACAGCGGTGGACCTGGATTTTGCCGCCAACATGGTGGTGGATAATGTCTCTGGTGGAGCAACTTTTGTTCACGACAGCACCATACTCACTGTAACCCTGCCGGCGGCCAAAGACAGCGGCGCCACCTTTCAGTTCAGCATCAGCTACCACGGCCAGCCACAATTCAGTGGCTTTGGCGCGTTCGGATTTAACATCCACGGACCCTCCACTACGCCGGTGATCTGGTCACTGAGTGAACCCTACGGTGCCCGGGCCTGGTGGCCGTGCAACGACGCGCCTTCGGACAAGGCCGACTCCGCCGATATAATTCTGACCGTGCCCAACGACCTTATCGCCGTATCCAACGGCAGCCTGATAAGTACCGATATCGGCGCCACGCACACCACCTACCACTGGCACGAGAGCTATCCCATACCTACTTACCTCATTTCGGTGGCCATTAGCAACTATACCGTTGAGACCGATTTTTTCGACTACGGCGGGGCCGAACCCATGCCGCTTAAATATTACATTTATCCCGAATCCGTAGACGGAGCGCTCGGCTATCTGCCCGCCGTCAATGAAATGATAACCCTGTTCCATGACATATTCGGCCCCTATCCGTTCCTTACAGAGAAATACGCCATCGCCCAGTTTCCCTGGGGCGGCGGCATGGAGCACCAGACTGCCACCAGCCAGGGGCGTTTCACCAGCACTACGCTTAACGTGCACGAACTGGCCCATCAGTGGTTTGGCGACATGATCACCATGAAACGCTGGGGTGACATCTGGCTGAACGAGGGCTTCGCCTCCTACGCCGAGGCGCTCTATTACGAGTGGCGCGACGGCGCCCAGGCCCTGCACAATTACCTGGCCATTATGGACATCCCCTTTGCCTATCCCATATTCGTGGATGATACGACATCGGTCTCGCGCATATTCAATATCACTGTCTACGATAAGGGCGGGTGGCTGCTGCACATGCTGCGCCATGTTGTTGGGGACTCCACCTTTTTCGACATTCTGCTGGCATACACCGCCGATCCCCGTTTTGCCTATGGCAATGCCTCGTCGGAAGATTTTATCGGCGTATGCGAGGCCGTGTCGGGGATGGACCTGACTGCTTTCTTCCAGGCCTGGCTGTACCAGGCTAAAAGACCGGTCTACGATGTAACCTGGTCGCCCGCCACCATCGATGGCGAGCCTACCCTGTATATGCGGATTACCCAGGAGCAGGCCAACACTTATGGCGTTTTCCCACTGCCTGTTATTGATATTCTGGTGTCCACAGCGGCAGGAGATACGCTCCTGAAAATTCAGAATGATGACGCAGTACAGCGGTATATAATTCCCCTGGCCGGTGATCCTTTAGCCATAGCACTCGACCCTGATAACTGGATACTGAAGGGCGCCACCAGCATTACCCTCGATACCGATATCGTGCAGTTGCCGGTAACCTTCGAGCTGCTTAACAATTACCCCAATCCGTTCAATGCCGGTACGGAGATTACCTTTACCGCGTCCATGGATGAGGAGATAAAACTTACCGCGTACAATATACTGGGGCAGGAGGTTGACGTAATTTTCGAAGGCCGGGCGCAATCGGGACATAACGAAATCGCCTGGGATGGCCGCGGCTCGGACGGTGCGCCCCTGCCCAGCGGCGTTTATTTCTATCGCCTTGAGGCCAAGCATGGCCGGTTAGTGGGCACCCGTAAGATGCTGCTGATAAAATAAAAAGGGACTAGAGGCTGGGGACTTGAGACTGGATACTCGATACTGGATACTCGATACTTGATATTGGATGTTAGATGTTAGATATTGGATATTGGATGGAACCCCGCCATAGGCGGGGGGATCCCGCCATCGGTGGGGAAGCGTGAGCCTGTAGGGGCGTACCGCGGTACGCCCCTACAAGAGCCTGAAATCATTTGCCTTGGTCTATTCTTCCTCAGGCCGACCCAGTTGCGGCCTTTGCGTCTTTGTGGTTCACTCTTGCTGAATGCTATTTTGTGGATATTGGATGGGGCCCCGCAGATGTTTTAATCCCGCGGAAAGCGGCCGCGGGGACGCTGTCAAGATAATCAGCTAAGCCCTGCATTCAGAAACGGTACGCTGGTAATAATTGTTAACGAAGGGAAATATCGTGACTGACGAAAGCGT
>DAOWIJ010000238.1 GCA_030640955.1 Fidelibacterota bacterium | reverse complement strand
GCAGTCTGCCTGGCTGGGAGATCGCCGCTCGGTACTGGATACTCGATGCTGGATATTGGATGTTGGATATTGGATACTCGATACTGGATATTGGATGGGACCCCGCCAACGCCGCCTATGGCGGGACAGGCGGCTCTGCTCATGACAGGCTCCCGAATGCTGCCGGACTCGCGATGAAAATAGGGTCGGGATTTCCTCGCGGTGGCAGGCCCCTGCTTATTTCGGGGGCACTCCTGTAATTCTTTTCCCTACAACTGAATCGACAGGGCTGAGTAACTTTCAAGCTATGGTTAAGCCACCGGTATGTAATCCAAATGCGCGCAACTTCTGCATCATTGCACATATCGATCACGGCAAGTCCACCCTGGCTGACCGTCTGCTCGAGACCACACACACGGTTTCATCCAAAGACATGCAGAAACAGGTGCTGGATGACATGGACCTGGAGCGCGAACGGGGGATAACCATAAAATCGCACCCCATCCGTATGGAATACAGCCATACCGATGGACGGACATATACTCTGAATCTGATCGATACACCGGGACACGTGGATTTTACCTACGAGGTATCACGATCGCTGGCGGCCTGCGAGGGGGCGCTGCTGCTGGTGGACGCCTCCCAGGGTGTGGAGGCCCAGACCGTGAGCAACGCCTTCCTGGCTATGGAGCACGATCTGCACATTATCCCCGTGATCAACAAGGCCGATTTACCGAATGCCATGTTGGAAGATGTCACGGCCCAGATAGTGGACCTGATTGGCTGCAGCGAGGACGAGATTATTACGGCCAGCGCCAAGACGGGCCAGGGCGTTGACCAGATTCTGGCGACCATTATTGACCGCATTCCGCCCCCCAGGGGAGATGGCGCTGGTCCTGCCCGGGCCCTGATTTTCGATTCCACCTACGATTCTTTCAGGGGCGCTATCGCCTACATCAGGATAATCGACGGCGAGTTACCCAAGAGGCAATCGGCCAGCTTTTTTGCGCACGACCGTGATTATGAGATAGACGAGGTGGGCATCTTCCGCCTGAAGCGCGAGCCTCGCGAAAAGCTTGTCGCCGGTGATGTGGGCTACCTGATCGCGGGCATTAAGGATGTGAAGTTCCTGCAAGTGGGTGACACTATCACACTGAGCAGGTCGCCTGCCAGGGAACCTCTGGCGGGTTATAAGCCCATTAAGCCGATGGTCTTTGCCGGCCTCTATCCCGTTTCGACTGATGATTTTGAGAACCTGCGCACTTCCCTTGACAAGCTGCGGCTGAACGATGCTTCATTGGCCTATATACCGGAAACTTCGGTTGCACTGGGATTCGGCTTTCGCTGTGGCTTTCTGGGGCTGCTGCACATGGAGATCATCCAGGAACGGCTGGAGCGGGAATTCAACCTTAACCTGATCACCACCTCGCCCAATGTGGAGTATGAGGTAGTTACCAAGGATGGTGGCGCCATCACTGTCGATAGCCCGGTTGACATGCCTCATCCGGGCAGCATGCAGGAGATACGGGAGCCTTACATTGCGGCGGAAATCATTACGCCACCTGAATACCTGGGCGGCGTGATGAAGTTATGCCAGGAAAAGCGGGGCGCCTACAAGGATACCCATTATATGTCGGCCAACAAGGTCCAGTTGAAGTACGAGATGCCGTTGGCCGAAGTGATTTACGACTTTTTTGACCGGTTGAAATCGGTGAGTCGCGGCTACGCCTCCTACGATTATGAACTGATCGGTACCCGGCCCGGGGCCCTCAAACGTCTGGATATCATGATTGCCGGTGAAATCGTGGATGCACTCAGTATCGTTGTGCATACCGACCACGCCGCCGCTCACGGGCGGTCGCTGTGCAAGAAGCTCAAGGAAGTGATCCATCGCCAGCAGTTTGAGGTGCCTATCCAGGCTGCGATGGGAAGCCGTATTATTGCCCGTGAAACGGTCAAGGCCCTGCGCAAGAACGTCACCGCCAAATGTTACGGTGGCGATATCACCCGCAAACGGAAACTGCTGGAGCGACAGAAGGAAGGCAAGAAGCGGATGAAACAGGTGGGACAGGTGGAGATACCACAGGAGGCCTTCCTTTCCATCATGAAAGTTGAACCCGGTGATTGATTTGCCTGGTTACTTTGGGGTTGATGGAATCTCTGGCTGACTACCAGCGCCTTTCAAAAACTACCTGGTACAGCCTGGTATTCATCACGCCGCTGGTGGTCATCTACGAACTGCTGGCGGTGGCCATTAACTGGGGTGTTCCGGTGGAGTTGCGTAACGGGGCCGATGTGCTGCTGCGGCTGCTGTTTGAGGTTTTTGGCCTGGGCGCCACCTATGTGAGCGCGGCGCTTTTACCGTTGTGCCTGGTTTTAGCCTGGTGGTGGCGCAAGTATTTTGAGCGTGACACCGGTGTCAACAGCAACTACCTTTTCGTTATGGCGGCAGAGAGCCTGGTCTGGGCGTTAATGTTGCTTATTATGCTAACTGCCGTTGATGAACTGTTGATAATTTCCACCGCTGATACGGCCCTGCAAACGGCCTTTCTCGCTGTTGGCGCCGGTATTTATGAAGAAACCGTTTTTCGTCTGGGACTGGTCAGCGGCCTGACGTTGTTTCTTCATCGGGTGATGGACTGGCAGCGTTATCTGGCGGTGGGCGGCGCCATCGTTGGGGCGGCGATCCTGTTTTCCGGGTTTCATTACATCGGGATATTGGGGAAAAATTTCGACTGGAACTCCTTCGCCTATCGTGGCGTAGCAGGTATAATGCTCGGTCTCCTGTTCGTCTCACGGGGCCTGGGAATTACCGTTTATGCCCACACCATTTACGACCTGGTTGTTCTGTGGGCCAGAACAGTCTCATAAATAAGAGAATATAAGAACTGATATGAACCTTAAATCACTTATCCAACTGCCTTTCCTGATGCTGACCTTGTTAGTTGGTCAGGAGGAGAGCCCGTTCACCCGTTTCGATGTCTACATCTATCCGGAGTATGATCATCCGGGTGTGGGTGTATTTATCGAGGGGGCCTTAAAAGCGGATCAATATCCCCGGTATACGGAGATCAACGTGCCGGCCGCCACTACCATGGCCCTGCTCCGTAAAGGGGAGCAGACGCAGGAAGCCGAGCGAATAGAACTGAAGGAACGGGACGGCAAGAAATACCTGCCGCTGGACCTGAGTGAGAGCAGGTTCCAGGTGCAGTTTTATTTCGATCCCTTTGATGACGCCAGCCCCCATCGGAAGTTCAGTTATGAGCTGGCAACCAACGAACAGCTGCCGGAATGGCATCTGGTTCTCCAGCAACCACTGGGCGCGGAAGCATTTATCCATTCGCTCAGTGAGCCCGAAGTAATTAATGAAAACTTTGGATTGAAATTCTTCAGGATGCATAAACAAGGATTAAAACCTGGTGAGGCTTACACTTTGAATGTGAGCTATAATAATCCCACCGGCATCCTTACAATAGACCGAATCAGGCCAATGATGGAGCAACAGCAGGCCCAGGGCAGCGGCGGGGCACACGGGCAACCCGGTTCCAATATGCTCACTGTATTGATGGGCTTTGTGCTCCTGGGAGTTGCCATCTTTGCCCTGGTCAAGTATTTTGGGCCCGGAAGTGGCGCCGGTGTGAAGACGGCGGTAGCTTCGGGAGCCAAGACCACTGTTAAAACTGGTGGAAAAGCGATATACTGTTCGAACTGTGGAACCGAAATACGGGCAGGAGCTAAATTCTGCTCGGGATGTGGAAAGGGAATCTGATGTATCCAGAACTATTACGCTTGGGCCCCTTCGTTATATCGTCGTACGGCTTCATGATGGTCATAGCGTTTTCAACCGCCTATGTAATTTTGCATCGGGAGGGGAAAAGGCTGGGCTGGGAGCCTGAGCTGGCCCCGGATCTCGTCTTCTGGGCCGCCATCGGCGGTATACTGGGAGCCAAAACATACTATCTTATCGAGAACATTGGCCGTGGCGCGGGCCGTAACCTGGCAGGTCTGTGGGAGATGGCGGCAGGCCTATTTACACTAAACCTGCAGAGGATGGCCGGCGGCATCCAGAATTTTGGCGCCGGCCTGGTGTTTTTCGGTGGATTAATGGGGGGTATGCTGGCCGTCACATTACTGCTCCGCCGCCGGAAAATGCCGTGGCTGCCCATGGCTGATGCTGTGGCGCCCGTGCTGATCCTCGGCTACGGTGTTGGGCGAATCGGCTGCTTCCTGGTGGGTGATGATTACGGCATTCCATCGAATCTGCCCTGGGCCATGGCCTTTCCCAATGGCTTGCCACCGACTACTATTCCAGTCCATCCCACCCAGCTCTATGAATTCCTGGCAGGTGTGGCACTTTTTAGCGTGTTATATAGACTCCGTCTTAAGACGCCTTACACCGGGTGGCTGTTTGCACTCTACCTGATACTGGCCGGGTGTGAGCGATTCCTCATTGAAATTATCCGAACCAACCGGGAATATACCTTTGGTCTTACCGGTGCCCAGCATATCGGTCTGATCATGGTCCTGCTGGGTGCGCTGCTCATGTATTTCCTGCCCCGCAAACTGAAGGAGGTGGCCCCTTAGTCATCCGCCTGCTGCCTTATAAATCAGCCCGCCCCGTCATTATGGCTGCTATATCGCTGGCCGTGCTCTACAGCCAGAACAGGTTCGAGGCAGGGGTTGCTCTCCCCAATATTCCAGCGGGCGTGACCGCACTGGCTGCCACGCCTGGGCTGGAGGGCTATTTTGCTATCGACAGCCATAATCTGGAGCTGCTGAGGATCGATGGCGCAGGCCGAGTCACCAACAGGTTCGGTGGCTGGGGTGTCGATGACCAAAGCCTTGACCTGCCTGTTGATCTGGACCTGGCTGAAAACTCAATCTTCGTCCTGGATCAGGGCAAGCGACAGATCATGCGCTTTGATCTCAGGCTGAACCTGGTGGGGACCACACCGCTGGATGCAGATCTCCTACCTGTATCTTTTGCCCGTGATGCACAGCAGCGTTTCTGGGTAGCCTGCCGCGACCGAGCGGGACTGTTCCTCTACGATGACTTTGGCATATTGCTGGGCTTCGTCGGCAACGAAGCCAGCGGGGAGCGACTCATTTCCGCACCAGGCCGGATAAGCGCCGGCGCCGGTAGTATTGCGGTTATCGATGACGCCCAGGCCACCGTTCATATTATCGACTTGAGTGGCAGCCATGTGGCCACGGTACCCTTCGAGATAAAGGGCATTATAACGGGATTCGTATGGACTGATGAGCTATTGGCCATCAGCAGCGAACACCGGATCAAATTCATGAATACCGCGACGAAATGGTCATCCGTGATTGATATCGAGCCCACTATTCAAGGCCTTTCGCTGGTACAGGGAGCGCTATTGGTCTGGGACGCAGGAGGCCGGTTGTTTGAATATCCGCTTCCTGACTAATTGCCTGATAGCGCTCTACTGTGTTCCCCTTCTTCACGGCCAGATAATCACCAGAATCGATACGCTGCGGTTCTCGGCAAAAACGCCAATAGATACGTTATCCTCGACTCCGGTAATCGACAATACATTGCTCGTACTGCAGGGCGCTGATCCGGGTTTAACGCTGGTCAGTCATGGCAGTGGCCTGGTGAAGGCCGCAAATCCACCGGTTGATGCAACGGACGTCATAGTGAGCTACCAGACACCCGCCGTACCACTGGCGACTGTTTACGGACCAGCCTGGCGCTATCTGCCAAGCCTGGATGATGTACTGCCGGATACGGCAGTGTCTGCCAATCCAGTGTCGCATCAGGCCAGTATCAGGACAGAGGGTGGCCGGGCAACTTCCCTGGTATCGGCCGGTTCACTATTTCGGGGTGTCCAGGTAAGTACGACCCACGGTGCCCGGCTTACCGGCGGACTTGATCTCGCTTTTCAGGGCGACCTGGGTGGCGGTCTTTTTATTGACGGCCAGCTGACGGACCAGGACTTGCCCATTCAGCCGGAGGGCAATACCAGGACGTTGAATGAGCTTGACCAGGTCAGGTTAGGCATACGCTCTCCCTGGGGCAGCATACAGGCCGGGGATTTTGTATTGCAGGGAGCCGATAGCCCCCTCAGCCGGTTCGAGCGCAAGCTGGAGGGAATGGAAGTACGCCTGGGCGATGACGACTGGCATATGCAAGGCGCCCTGGCCGGTAGCAGGGGGCGTTTCAGGAGACAGATATTTCAAGGCATCGACGGCCGTCAAGGGCCTTATGCTCTCACAACCGATACCGGTTCACGGCTGCTGCTGATTCTGGCCGGCACCGAGAAAGTCTGGCTGAATGGCGACCGCCTGGAGCGGGGCCATAACCAGGGCTACGTAATCGACTATAACACCGGTGAAATCAACTTCACTACCGGACATACTATCAGGAATGACAGCCGGATTGTGGTTGAATTTCAGTACAGCGATCTGGTGTATGACCGGCGTACGCAGTTTATAGGCGCTGATTATAGCCGGGGTTCATCCAACTTTGCGGTTTCCGCTTTATCCGAGATAGATAATCTGGAAAGTAACCTGGAATTCAGCCTGGGTGCCGGCGAACGCGGGCTGCTTACGGACGCCGGCGATATGCCCGGGGGTATTATGGTCAGTACCGCAGCACAGGATTCGGCCGGGGATTACGCCCTTACCGATAGCCATTACGTCTGGCACGGCTCAGGCGGGGGAGATCATACCGTCTCTTTCTTCAATGTGGGCGATGCCGGTGAATACCGCAGGCAAATCGTCGATAATCGTATAGTTTATCAATGGGTGGCGCCCCGGGAGCGTCAGAACTACAGCGCCGTTTATGCCCCTTTCAGAAGGATAACCGCGCCCCAGCGCAAGGATTATCTGGCGGTCAGTCTTGGTATTGGAGATGCGGAAAGCGGGCGGTCGATGCGGGTTGATTGGGGCGGCAGCCGGATTGACCTGAACAGGTACTCACGCCTTAATGACGATGATAACCTGGGCCAGGCTTATTCGGCGAATATTAACTGGCAAACCAATCCAGTCAGCCTGGCCGGGAAAGAATTGACCTTAGGCGCCACCTTGCGGGCTCAGGGAAAGGAAGCGGCCTATCAGGCCCCGGGCCGCTTCGACGCCGTCGAACTCGAGCGGGAATGGGACCTGGACGGCATAACAATGGGCTACGGGTGGCAGACTGCCGGTTTGACGGCCCGGATCACCGGGGAACCGGTGGCGGTGGTGCAGATTGGCCAACTGAACAGCGCTGCCGCCCTGGTAAACCGCTACCGTTGGAGCCTGAATACGCCATCGACCGCCGTATTGGATACGCGGGTGGAACAGACCATCCTTGAGCGGCAGGCCGGCGGGCGCACCTGGGACAGGACCGGTTTCCAGGTTAAGTATCGCGCCAAGAAGATCGAACCATTCATGACTTTCAATAATGAGAACAGGGTCGTCAGTGATTCGGTTGGATATACGGTGGACGATCTGGCTGTAGGACTTTTGGCCCGGCTCCGGGAGAACCTCACTGCCACGGTCAGCCGTGAGCAGCGCCGGGACAAATTTATTCAGCAGCCCGATGAAGATGCCCGTTTATGGCGCATGGGAGTGCAAAAAAGCGCCGGCAGTGGCAGCAAGGTTGATTTATCCCTCTCGGTCAACGACAAAAGCACGGGTCAATCGTCTGACATCTCTTACATCATGGGTGAGCTGGCCTGGGTTCATCGTCCCAGGGACAGGCGCTGGTGGCTGGATTTCCGCTACCGCCTGGACCGTAGAGTGGCAGAGACGAAAGCGGTAGTCTATGATACGGTAGCCGCAGGGAGCGGCCAGTTCCGGTACGATGCTGTTTATGATACCTACGTACCCGATCCCAATGGTGAGTACATCCGGGTACTGCTTCCTGCCGGTGAGATAGTACCGGTCAATAACATGCAATCCCGGTTGCGCAGCCAGATCGAACTGAACCGCTTGCCCCGGGGCCTCGGGTTATGGCAGTCCCATCAGCAGGCCCGACTGGACCTGCAGGCCGATCTGCAGATCCAGGCCGTCCGCCATTCTTTTGAGGTGTACCTGGAGCCAGGTCTGCTTGATACCACGGCAGTTAAATATCGCTCAAATAATCGTCTTGTATTAACCACGCAGAGAGATCGGCACGCTCCCCGGCACATGATCCAGGCCGTCCGTTCAGTAATGCTGTCACGGGAAGAATCAGGCAGTCTGGGTGGCACAGGCCCCACGGGTGACTACCATCGCGAAACAGACCTGGAATGGGGCAGACTGTCATCCACGGAACTGGGTCAACTACCGGTGAAACTGGATATTCATCTGGGCCGCAGGACCCTGGTCACCCGGTCGCTGATAAACCCTGTGCGAAATCATGACATACACGGATTGCGGGGCTCGGGCACGGCCTCAACATCGTTGAAGTCCGGCTTCAACTACAGCCTGATGATGCAACTGAAACGGGAGACGGACGCCGATCTGGATGATTTTATTGCGACTACGCGAATTTCAGGGCTGGGAATGGAGCGCCGGATCGGCTCACGCGGCAGAATCAAGATTGACGCTGAACGACTGGATATTTCCGTCAATCAGGACCGGGCCATACCGTACCTGATGGCCGAGGGTTTTCCCGCCGGGCCATCGTATCGTATAAGGGGCAATGGCCAGATTTACCTGTCAGGCAATCTGATCCTCACAGTGAACATGTTTCACCGCAGGCCAACAGGAGGCCGGGCACTGACCACCGCCAGCGTTGAATTGAGGACGCGCTTCTGATGAGACTGGCATTGTTATCCATGATCATTCCACTTGTTGCGGCTGGGCAGGAGCTTCAGGTATTGCTGCCGGATACTACGCTGAACGCGCGCTCGCCATCGGAAGCTGAAACGGCGCTGGCCGGTTATCTGAGCGCACAGGCGCGGCATGGCATTCTCGGCGGGACCTTGCGGATAAATAAGGTCAGTTTGGAGGGGGCTTACAATGAACTGTTGAAGTATGAATACCTATCGGATATTGTACCGCTGGCGGCCCCGGATACCCTGCTGGCCTACGACGCAGCAGGCCGTTCGCACGCCCAACTGATGCCTTTTCTGGAGCGTTCCGACCCGCCACTGAACGGATGGCTCTACAGCCACGGTGAGCCGGTATACCAGATTACCGGCAAACGCTATTTCGCCTTACCGGGGATGACGACTGCCGGCTATGGCGTTTTGTATCAACTGCGTGACCGGTCCATTAGCAGTACGCAGCTAAGCCTGGCGTACGATCAAGCTGCCCGGGGCGGCGGCCGGGTCGTTGGCCGTATAGACCTGGATCTGCCGAATATCATGGGTACCTTGCGGCGCCTGGAACTGCACTACCTGCACTTGAAAAGCAGTGAACAGACCGTGGAACTGAAATACGCCGAACCTAAATTGCCTGAACTGCAACTGGGCGGCTCAGTTGGATTCAAGCAGGAAGTCCGCGACAGCCTGTATCTGGCGCGCCAGTGGAGCCTGGAGTTGACTTCGTTACCCGGCGGACCGTGGCAGTTGGCCCTGGGCGTGGGCGGGAAATCGCTCTGGCCGGGAACAGGTGGGGAGGTCCTGGGCCTGCAAGCCTACCGCCAGCAGAGTATCAGCCTGGCGGTTGCGCGCCGTAAGTATGACTCACCACTAAATCCAGCTGCCGGAGGCGGGCTGGAGTTCCATCTGGCGGGGGGAGTTCTGACCGGGGAAGACCTGGAACCCGGCGCCCTGCTGGCCAGGGGTGACTTGCTGCTGGAGGCCGTTCTTGGCCTGCGGCCCGGCTCACCGAAGGCCTGGGTATGGGCCCAATCCCTGGAGACCTCGTGGCTTATGGCCTATCGCTATCAACCCCAATGGTCCGATTATGACCGCTTCGGCGGCAGCCGGAGTTTGCGGGGCTACCGTGAAGAACAGTTTGCTGCCGGCAGGGGAGCAGTGCTGCGCAGTGAGATCAGGCGCCTTACCGGTGAAGCTTCACGGCTGTACCTGTTTATTGATGGGGGCCTTCTGGATGGCTATGCCCCCCAACTGGGCTATGGCGCCGGAATGCTACTGAAAATAGGCCCTAATCTGCTGAAAATCGATCTGGCGTGGACGGGTGATGATACGGCCGGTGGTGGCAAGCTGCACGTAAGCCTGTTAAATTGGATGTAGTGGGAATGGAAAATTCGATAATAATAGCAAGTCTGAAGCGGCATGGCAACAAGCCGGTTCACCGCAAGACGCTGGCCAATATGCTTAGCGTTAAAAAGAACCAGAGGTCAAAATTCTACCGTCAGATTGACCGGCTTATCAGCCAGGGGATCCTCACCAGCTCAGGCTCCGGCCGCATAAGGCTGGCTGCGGCAAATGCCGAGGGGGGGAAGCCCGCGAAGAAGAAACCCGCGTCCCGTCCGAAGAAACCGGCCGGGCTCGTCGGCAAGATGCTGATCTCCCGAAGAGGCTACGGCTTTGTAGCGGTGGAGGGCCGTGACGATATTTTCGTCCCCGCCCGTGACATGGCCGGCGCCGCCGCCGGAGATCAGGTGCTTGTCAAACTGGTCAGGTCCGGCCGAAAAGGGCCGGCGGGCAAGATCCTGGAGATACTGAAACGCCAGCGCGATACCGTCGTTGGGACCGTCGAGCGTACACCGGCTGGTTATGAACTCTCCCTACCCTGGCGGTTTGCCAACCGGGCGGTGCGGATCGATGGCCGTACGGCTGATCAGGAATTGGAGGGCGCCCTGGTATATGCCCGCATTACGGACTGGGGTGACGGCACCCGGCCAATCGGGGCTGAGGTGCTGGAGGTTATCGGCTCGCCAAGTGATCCCCAGACCGATTTCCGCAATGTGCTGCTGCAATTCGAGCTCACCGAGCAGTTCCCCGATAAAGTGGAGGCCGAAGTGCAAGGCCTGGTGGATCGAGGTCAGCACAAGATCTGGGAAGGGCGCACAGATCTTCGTGAATTGGGGGCCATCACCATCGATCCGGCCACCGCCAAGGATTTCGATGACGCCATTTCATTGCAGCAACTGGATGACGGTCGAACATGCCTCGGTGTCCATATCGCCGATGTTTCTCATTATGTCAGG
>DAOWIJ010000029.1 GCA_030640955.1 Fidelibacterota bacterium | reverse complement strand
CAGGGTCCGCACTGTGATGTGTGTTGGTCAATAACTCCAGGGCGGTCA
Organism: Fidelibacterota bacterium; assembly: GCA_030640955.1. Classification (GTDB taxonomy): domain Bacteria; phylum Fidelibacterota; class Marinisomatia; order SCGC-AAA003-L08; family TS1B11; genus DAOWIJ01. The sequence continues at coordinate 4,537 of DAOWIJ010000029.1, read as the reverse complement.
ACTTTTTCAAGACCCTAATTTTCGGTTGCTCTTCAACTGCCCTGACCAGGGCGGCCTCAATGGCGGCGCCAGTCTGGTCGTTGGCGTGCAGGATACGCGGGACCGAATGGGCGGCCTCAGCGGTGCGGTGATACTCGTTTCCGGTATCGGAATGGGTAAAGGGAACCTTGAGACGCTTGATCAGCAGCTCCTCTACCAGGCCGGGACCGTGATTGCACAATTCGTCTACGGCCGGTTCATAACAAAAGCCTGCACCCGCCGCCAGGATATCCTTTTTCAGCAGCTCCGGCGAGTCATTGGCGCCCTTGAAGATTATGCCACCCTGAGCGAGGTTGGTATTGCCACCGACCAGTTCATCGGTTTTGGTCCCCAGCGTGACATCGCTGCCGGTCTCAGCCGCCGATAAGGCGGCAACACAGCCGGCCATGCCGCCGCCAATTATCAGTACATCCGTATTCACGATACTGTTTCCAATCGAATATCTTTGCTTTTCACCGAATGCGTCAAGGCCCCCACGGAGATCCCGTTAACTCCAGCGCGGGCATATTCCACAATGGTGCTGGAATTGATCCCACCGGATACCTCGATATAGGCCTGACGGCCATTCGGATGGGTCCTGATCACAGGGACCATCTCGGCCACCTGTTCAGGGGTCATATTATCCAGCATGAATGTGTCCACACCGCAGGCTAATCCGGTCTCCAATTGTTCCCGGTTCTCCACCTCAAGCTCTATCATTTTATCCGGGTATTTCCTGCGAAATGATGCTACGGCCTGGCCTAGATCGTCAACCAGGCGCACATGATTATCCTTGATCAGCACTGCCGCGGAAAGGTCCAGCCGGTGATTACGTCCTCCACCAATATAAACGGCGTATTTATCAAACAGCCGCATACCCGGGATGGTCTTTCTGGTATCAATTACCTCGGCGCCAAAAGGCTTGACCAGGGCCATATACTCGCTGGTTTTGCTGGCAATGCCGGACATGCGCTGGATCAGGTTCAGCAGTACACGCTCACGGGATAGAATTATGCGCGCCGGTCCACTGACTTCTGCCAGTGTACTCCCTGCACAAACCAGCTCTCCCTCTTCAACAAGCAGCTGCACCTGGCAATGCTGACCAAAACCGGTTGTCAAAACCGGGCCACCCGCGAAGATCAGGTCTTCGACGGCCTGAACCACGGCCGATATATCGAGGTCTTCCGCAATAGTGCCTGCGGTGGTTATATCATCATCAGCGACGTCCTCTTGCAGGAAGGAAGAGATCATCTCAGCCAGCCATGTTGGCGGAAGAGTTGTGATTTTTTCCTGAATAAACTGGTCGGGCATCTTAAGTACCGGCAGTGAGCTAAAGCGCTAACATTTTTTCAATGGGCTTCAGGGCCTGCTTACGCAGCTGTTCGTCAATCTCAATCACCGGCTGCATATCCCGCAGGGACAGGTAGACCTTCTCCACAGTGATCTTGCGCATATAAGGACACTGGCTACAGGCACAGCCAGTGGTGGTTGGTGCGGGGATATAAGTCTTATGCGGCGCCAGCTTCTGCATCTGATGCAGCACTCCCTCTTCCGTGGCAATGATAAACTTTTCGTGGTCATCAGTGGTGGCAAACTTGATGATGGAAGTGGTGGAGCCGATGTGGTCGGCGTGGCGCAGGATGTTTGCCTCGCATTCAGGATGGGCCAGCACCAGTGCGCCGGGATTCTCATCCTTCAATCGCAGGATTTCCTGTTCCGAGAATATCTCATGGACGATGCAGGATCCATCCCAGAGCAGCATGTCGCGTCCGGTTTGGCGCATCACGTAATTGCCCAGGTGCCGGTCCGGCGAGAAAATGATAGGCTGATCTTCCGGTATGCCGGCCACCACCTGAACAGCATTGGAGGATGTACAGATAATATCGGAAAGGGCCTTCACGGTTGCCGTAGTGTTGATGTAGGTTATTACGGTGTGGCCGGGGTGCTCCTTCACGAATTTGCCGAACGCGTCCGGCGGGCAGCTGTCCGCCAGCGAACACACGGCTTCCAGATCGGGCAGCAGCACGGTCAGTCCGGGGTTCACGATTTTGGCGGTCTCAGCCATGAAGTGGACCCCACAGAAAACGATTACATCGGCATCGGTGCTGCCGGCGTCCTGGGCCAGCTTGAGGCTGTCGCCCAGGTGATCGGCAATATCCTGTATATCGGGGTCCTGGTAGTAATGGGCCAGAATGACCGCATTGCGCTCACGTTTAAGGCGCTCAATTTCCGCAAACAGGTCAATACCGGGATCAATATCCTGGCGCGCAATATGCATGCCTACCAATCCAACCTGGAGTTCTGTTTCACAATTAAGATATCCTATCCATCACAACGATCGTGGTTCGGCTTTACACCTGTATCCAAAGCGATACCGATATGAAAGTTACTTATAAATTAATGGCGTAGGCACACTGTCGTATTGACAGCCCGGCCATAATCAGGGGGCTTTTCTCTGATCGCGCATCCGGTTTACTGCCTGGTAAACCTCATTAATGGCACAGTCGATTTCCTGGGCAGTGGTAAAACGGCCCAATCCAAACCGCAGGGAGGCTGCCGCCAGCGATCCAGGCAAGCCGATAGCTCTCAACACATGAGACGGTCCCGCTTCCTCTGAGGCACAGGCCGAACCGCTGCTGACGGCCAGGTTTGAAAGGGCGCTCAGGAGCCGGGCGCCATCAACACCGGTAAAACTCAAATTGGCGTTGCCTGGCAGCCGCTGGGATGGGTGTCCGTTTTGCGTCACGCCGTCCAGTCGGCCCGTCAACTCCTCGATCAGGTGATCTCTCAGCTGAGCGATGCGCCGGCCTTCTTCCGCCATTTCATTCCAGGCAATGGAGCTGGCAACACCCAATCCCACAATGAGCGGCACCGGCAGCGTACCCGCCCGCAATCCTTTCTGGTGGCCTCCGCCATGCATCTGGGGCTGCAGCTGTACCCGTGGTGAACGCCTGCGCACGTACAGTGCTCCGATCCCCTTGGGACCGTAGTACTTATGCGCTGAGATCGACAGCAGATCGATCTGCATGCCATCCACGTCCACCGGGATCTTGCCAACTGATTGGGCGGCGTCGACGTGGAGCAGGACGCCCTTCCCCCGACACAGGGCACCAATTGCCTCGATATCCTGGATCACGCCGATCTCATTATTAGCGTGGATGATACTGACCAGTATCGTATCTTCCCTGAGGGCCGCTGCCAGATCATCCAGGGCCAGTATGCCATCTCGATCGACGTCAAGTCTGGTGATCTCAAAGCCGTTGTCAGCCAACAGTTGGCAGGGGTCCAGTACGGCCCGGTGCTCGATGGTGGTTGTCACGATGTGGCGCCCTTTGCCCCGGTAGGCCGCGGCTGCGCCCTTCAGGGCCAGGTTGATCGATTCGGTGGCGCCGCTGGTAAAAACGATCTCGTTCTCCGAAGCGCCGATCAGTGCGGCTACCTGCCCCAGGGCCTGATCCACGGCGTTTTGGGCCTCCCAGCCGAAGGGGTGGGATTTGCTGGCCGGATTGCCGAACCGTTCGTTGAAATACGGCAGCATGGCCTCTAGAACTCGCGGATCGACGGGGGTCGTGGCGTGGTTATCCAGGTATATGCGGCGCTTTGTCATTTAAAGGTGCGGATATCCAGCATGATAACGGAAAACGAATAGCCGGGGACGAGCGGTGCTTAGTACGGCGGCGACATCTACACCCGGAATGCGGGACCGGCGGTCTATTCCAGTGAGGCCAGCTTGGCAATGGCGCGGTTACGATTAAACGCGTAAAAACCTATATCATCATTGAAATTGGCCAGGTTTTCGAAGACTTCGCGGGCGTCATCGGTGTTGCCCGACTCAAGGAGCGCCATTCCTAAATAGTACTGCCAATACGTGTTGTTGGGTTCCGATTTGGCCAGCTGTTCAGCCGCGGATTCGTAATCACCCTTAAAATAATTCAGTATACCCGAGATGCCGTTGAACACCTCAACCATATCGCGGTCGTCTTTATTGAGCTTTGCCTCGAATCCGGCTACTGCCTCCTCGGCTTCACCCAGGTTGCCCTGCAGTGCCAGCAGCACCACCCGCAGGCTGATATTGGCATAGCCGGCATTCATCTGGAAACTCTTGAAATAATCGTACTCCTTTACCAGCTTTTCAGCCTTGCCCAACTGGTTGAGGGCATTATCCAACTCATTGCTATATATATATATAAGAGCTTTGCAGAATTCATATTGGGCTACCCGCGCGTCCAGCCCAACCTCCATGGCGATCTCCCTGACTTCATCCAATTGATCGCAAGCCTCTTCATAGCGCTCCTCCATGATATAGGTCTTGGCAATGCCGAACAAATCTTCGATACGGCCGTTATTGGTTGGTTCAATTTCATAAGCCAGTCGGTAATTGGCCCGGGCTTCTTCATACTGCCCCTTAAAGGCATAGCTGGTGCCGATTTTCCGCTGGGAAATCGTAAACTCAGGATTTTTTTCTATAGCCATCTTATAATGCGCTATGGCGTCATCAAAACGGCCCATCTTCATATAT